>JAFSWZ010000039.1 GCA_017450125.1 Synergistaceae bacterium
GGTTCAGGGCTTCGGCAACGTCGGAAGCTACGCGGCCAAGATAATGAACGAAGCAGGCGTGAAGATCGTAGCCATCAGCGACACGACCGGCGCATACTACAACCCGGACGGCATCAACATCGAGAAGGCGTTTGAGTACATGAACACCAACCCCGGCCAGCGCGGAAGGAAGCTCACGGGCTTTGAGAAGGAAGGCTGCGAGAAGATTCCGGGAGAAGACATTATCGGTCTGGACTGTGATATATTCGTTCCTGCGGCGGCACAGGGCGTGCTTAATCAGGACACGGCAGGCAAGCTCAAGGCAAAGTACGTCTTCGAGGGCGCGAACAGCCCCACAACACCAGAGGCAGAGCAGATTCTCAACGACAAGGGCGTAATCGTAGTGCCGGACTTCCTTGCGAACGCAGGCGGCGTTATCGGGTCATACTACGAGTGGGCGCAGAACCTTCAGGGCTTCCGCTGGAGCGAAGAGGTCTACAACAGAAGGCTTGTAACTCTCATGACCGAGAACTTCGACAAGGTCTGGGACTACGCAGTGAACCACAAGACGACGATGAGGCGTTCGGCATATATCGCTGCCATCAAGAGGGTAACGGATATTGTCGAGCTTCGCGGAATTTACCTGTAGACAATAACAGCACCACAAGCGCAAAGCCCTCCTGTTACATAGCAGGGGGGCTTCTTACTGCTTAATATTCTCCGTTGAAGACCTCGACAGCAGGCCCCGTCATGAAGCACCTGTCCTCGTCGTCGACGCGAATCACCAAGTCCCCGCCCCTAAGGTGCACGGTTATTCCGCAGTTCCTGTCCAGTCTTCCAGACACAACCCCAGCAAATGCACTCGCAGTAGAGCCCGTTCCGCAGGCCATCGTCTCGCCGCTTCCCCTCTCGTACACGCGCATGTTGATTTCACGCCTCGAGACTACCTCGATGAACTCGCTGTTGATTCTGTTCGGGAAATTCTCGTGCCGCTCGAAGTAGTCGCCTTCTGACGCAAACTTGCTGTCCGTCCAAGTGTGAATGTCGGCTATCGCAGGGTTCTCGTCGAGGAAGTAGACTGCGTGGTCGTTGCCGACGTTGATGCCGATGTACTTCAGCTTCACCCCGTGAACCGTGATGTCCTGCGGTATGCTGGTTGTTGCGCGGCCGATGCCCATGTCTACGGTTGCTGACGAGACCTTGCCGTCCTCAACGGTTATGTTTATCTCGTGCATTCCGACGGGAGTGTCGATGAGGAGGGTGCGCCTGTCCGGCGGGACGAGACCGTGATCGTAGACGTACTTGGCCACGCAGCGGATTCCGTTGCCGCACATTGTGTCAGAGCTCCCGTCGGAGTTGTAGAGCTGCATGAACGCGTCTGCTTTGTCCGTAGGGAGAATCAGGATGATGCCGTCCGCACCGATGCCCTTGTGTCGGTCGGAGACGATGGGCGAGAGCTTCTCGGGGTTGTCGACGGTCTCGAAGCCGGGAAAGCAGTTGACGTAGACGTAGTCATTTCCGCAGCCGTGCATCTTCGTGAATTTCATGTGTATTCCTCCGTTACTGAGTTTATAGAGAGATTCTACACCGTGCACAGTTACGGCGTGATGCGTGATTATAGCAATCTCATGTATTTACAGCTTTAGCTTGCGCCTGATCCTGTTCAGGAAGCTGAACGTCTTGGGGCTCAGCCTCTGCTTGACGCTGCCGTAGAGTGCTGACTTCATGCTTTGCGGGTGCGTGAACAGATAGTGCTGGAACTCCAGAATCCTGCAGAAGAACTCGTACTGCTCTGCGGGATAGTGCCTCTCGATGACCTTCGAGATGTCCGCAAGATCTTTCTCCAGCAGCTGCATGTTCCACGGGATCACCAGAGCCTCAAACAGGTTGCCGGCAAACCTTCTCGTAAGCTCGGACACCCTGAACGCTCCGATGTTCGGCAGAATCTTGTCCTCCGCGTCGGGAGCAGGAACAACCTTATCTTCCGACACAACGCTCGAGAACAGGTAGCGGCAGGCCAAGTTGTAGCGGTAACGTTCTTGTGCAAACAGGGAAATATCGTGCAGGACAACCCACGAGTCATCCTTCATGAACGGCAGGACGCACAAGAAGTTCAGCGTCTCCCACGGGTGCGTGTGGACAGTGTCCAGCATGAACAGGTCAATGTCTCCGCCGATCTCCTCTATGAAGTGCGAGACATCACCTCCTCTGAAGACATGCCACTTGTCCAGAAACTCAGGAAACTTCTCCTCCACGAGAAAACCTGAATGCTTCTCCGTGCTGGTGATAGATTCCTCGAGGTAATCGACGGAATACAGCTCTGCTCCGTCAATGTCGGAAATTGCGTTGAGGATTATTGCGCTCCCGCCTCCTGCTGCTATTCCGGCCTCCAAAAGTTTACGAGGCCTCAGAGCGCGTATTATCCCGTTGAGGAAATAACGCTCCGTCTTCTTCATGATGGAATGAGGAGCTACTATGTCGTATATTGGTGTGAGTTTGTCTGTGTCGAAGTCTTCATATGGCCTTGCAGAATCGTGAAGGTTGCCTTGTCGTGTTGCCTTGTCGTGTTGCCTTGTCGATTATAGCGGCATCAAGCACGTTTGTCTACCTCTTTCTTCGTGATTTTTGAAGATTATATCACATTGTTATCTCCCCGCCTCAATCTCCCCCAGCTTCTCCTCAAAACCGTATATCGTCGGGTCTATGCTGTCTACCGTCCTGTTCAGCTCGTCCATCAGCCTGAACCTCCGGCTTCTAGGAAGCTGGTTCGCAAAACGCTTTATCTTCAGCAATGACTGCAGGTAATTCCTCTCGTACTGTATTATCAGCTTCGCGGCCATCAGCGCGCTCGGCATCGGTTCATCTAGGAACAGCCGCGCCATCTCCAAGTTCTCCTCTACCTCCATCTCGTCATACCATATCTCAGCAAGAATCTTCATGAACGTCTTTCGGCTTCCCCCGCGCGCTATCCTACGTGCCTCGCGGTCTATCTTCTTCATGTCAGCATTGAGCCTCCGCAGAACATCATCTGCCCTCAGCGACGGCATAGAGTATTCCGCAATGTATTCTGCCTCGTCCTCAATCAGAATCTGCCTCCGCAATAACCTTCCGAATGACGGGCTGAGCTTTATCACGGGCTGTTCAAGTTTCGCGTCCATCAGCTTGCGGAAGATTTTTCCCGTGCTGTAGTGCTCGCACTCGAACTCCGAGTCCTTCAGCCACGTAACATATCCCGGGTCAAAGAGCCCCTTCCTCCCTGCACGCCCGGACATCTGCATGAACTCTCCGTGCGTTATCGGCTTGTAGTTGTAGTAGTTCACGAGCTGGGCAAAGATTACCGACTGTGCAGGAAGGTTCACGCCCAGCGACAGCGCAGAAGTCCCGCACACAACATCAAGCAGCCTCTCTCTGAACGCAGACTCCACTAACAGCTTCTCCTTCGGCAGCATACTTCCGTGATAAGTTCCAACACCCTTAAGCAGGAACGACGCAACATTTTTCACCTCGAGGATTGCCGCAAGTTCGTTGATGCGCTTAACGTCCTGCGGAGGGATTCTCTTTCTCGTCGCCGCTATCTGTCCCGCAATGTCCATCACTCCACGCTGTGAGAACAGAAACACCAGCGAATCGTGAATCTCCCACAGCTTCACCGGGTCGTTGGGCTGGAAGATTAGTTCTGTTACGCGTTTCTTGGCCGCATGAAGCACGAACTCGCGCTGGCAGATGCCGGATAAGTACTTGCCCACGCTTTTGATGCTCCCGAGCGTCGCCGACATTACGAGTATTTCTGTTTCTGAGTCTGTGTTCCTTATGCCGTCAATGTATGTCCGTGCCCTGTCCGAATCGCTGAATATGTAGTGGAACTCGTCAATGATAAGTTTCTGGCCGGGAATGCGCGCGTATTTCATCGTGTAAATTTCCTGAGTACAGCAGATTATTCCTGCTCCCTCGTTGCGCTTGAAGTCTCCTGTTTCGAGGCCGACATCAAGCCCCATTCTGCGCAGGTCTAAATAGCGTTCGTTGCTGAGGGCTTTGATGGGGGCGGTGAAGATTATGCGTTCTGCGTCGTTGTTGGGGTTAATTGTGCTGTCGCGCCTGAGGATTCCTGCCCACAGATAGGCAACTAATGTCTTGCCTGAACCTGTCGGGGCGGATAATACTGCGCTGTGATTCTTGATGTGGTTGAATGCCCGTAGCTGCCAGTCGTAAAATCGTATTGTCTCCAAATTCGTGAATATCCTTTGTGCGTTAAGAAATAATGCGGGCAGTCCGTAAGCCGGGTTCTGTGTGAGAGACGGCCATTTATCTTGGACACTCCTCGCGGAATGCCTCCAGCGGTCATACCCGGAGGTCAGCGGGCCGCCTACAAATCCTCCCTATTAGACCTTGCTTCGGATGGGGCTTGCAAAGCATATGATTTGCATCATATCTGGTGCGCTCTTGCCGACACCATTTCACCATTGCCGTTTTGCGGCTGTATATTTTCTGTTGCGCTTTCCCTCGAATTGCTCCGGCCAGTAATTAGCTGGCATCCTGCCCTGTGAAGCCCGGACTTTCCTCCGCATCATGAAGACACGGCAGCCGTCTGAACTACCCGCAAGCGTATTGTATCATGCATTGTAGCCGCGCGGAGTGATAATCTTTCCATCAACTATACAGCTCTGTGAGTTGCCGATTATGACGGTGCAGAGCATATCGATTTCACGCGTCATGATTTCTCCGAGCGTCGTAACTTCGTGCGTCTCTCCTTCACGTCCGATGTTCCTAACGTACCCTGCGGGAGTCTCGGGCGGTTTGTGCCGGAGAAGAATCTCACATGCACGCTTGAAGTGTTCGGGTCTGTGCCTGCTGGCGGGGTTGTAGATGCAGATCACGAAATCCCCTATACACGCGGCAACAAGCCTCTTCTCGATTGTTCCCCAGCCGGTCATTATGTCGCTCAGGCTGATGGTAACATAGTCGTTCATCAGCGGAGCACCGAGAATTGCCGCCGCAGAGTTAGCCGCCGTTATGCCGGGAATGACGACAACCTCCTGACCGCTGCCCTGCGCAACCTCCATCATGAGGCCAGCCATGCCGTAGACTCCTGCGTCTCCGCTCGAGATTACCGCAACAGTCTTCCCGTAATCCTGCGCCAGCTTCAGAGCCATCGTGCACCTGTCTACTTCCTGCCTCATCCCTGAAACATAAATTATTTTCTCCTTCAGCTCTTCCTTAAGGAGCTCGATATATCGCGAGTAGCCGACGACAGCATCACACGATTTCAGGATGTTCATTGCGCGGGGGGTAATCTCGTCAGTTCCTCCCGGCCCTGTGCCTACAACGTAAATCATAATTTCTCCAGAAACTCCTTCATTGCGTTAATCGCTCTGTCCCTGTGGAATTGCGCGCGTTCCTTCTTGCCACGCAGTGTGATTTCCGGGAACAGGCCAAGATTGATATTCATGGGCTGGAAGTGCTTGGGGTCTGTAGTCATGAGGTAGTGCAGTAGCGAGCCGATTGCTGTTTCGCGCGGCCAAGACGGCAACCCGCACGCAATGTTTATCCCCGCAACGAGCCCCATTGCGGTGCTCTCCATGTACCCTTCAACACCCGTAATCTGTCCCGCAAGAAACACGTTGTCCCTGCCCTTCAGCCGTAACCATTCGTCTAGGACTGCCGGAGCGTTCACGCTGGTGTTGCGGTGCATTACGCCCAGACGTACAAACTCTGCGTGTTCGAGGCCGGGTATCATGGAAAATACGCGCTTCTGTTCTCCCCACTTCAGGCCGGTCTGGAAGCCCACGAGGTTATAGAGCGTACCTTCTGCGTTGTCCTGCCGGAGCTGAACTGCCGCGTAGGGTTCGTGCCCTGTTCTTGGGTCAACGAGGCCGCGAGGCTTCATCGGTCCGAAACGCAGGGTGTCTCTCCCTCTGTCGGCAATTGCTTCGACGGGCATACAGCCTTCAAAGTACTTGCCCTTCTCGAAGTCGTGAGGAAGGTTTCTCTCTGCAGTGATTAATGCGTCATAGAATGCATTGTACTCGTCGCGCGAAAAGGGGCAGTTGATGTAGTCGTCCCCTCGTCCGTAACGTCCCGACACGAACACCCGCGACATGTCGATAGAGTCCCGCATGACCACCGGCGCGACTGCGTCATAGAAGTATATGCGTTCTCCCGCAATGTCCCGGAGTTTCCCGGCGAGCGCGTCAGAGGTCAGAGGCCCGGAAGCGATTATCGCCGGTGTGTCGGGAATGTCCCTGACTTCCTCGCGGATAAGCGTAATGTTCGGGTGAGAGGTTATGCGTTCGGTTACGAGTGCGGAGAACTTTTCGCGATCAACGGCTAACGCTCCTCCTGCTGGGACGCGTGATTCTTGTGCGCAGGAGAGTATCAGCGAGTCGAGGAGTGAGAGTTCTTCTTTGAGGATGCCTGCGGCGGAGATTCTGCCGTCTTTGTTCTCCGAGCCTAGAGAGTT
Organism: Synergistaceae bacterium; assembly: GCA_017450125.1. Classification (NCBI taxonomy): domain Bacteria; kingdom Thermotogati; phylum Synergistota; class Synergistia; order Synergistales; family Synergistaceae; species Synergistaceae bacterium. The sequence goes on from JAFSWZ010000039.1 coordinate 6,437, forward strand.
GCTGCACACTATTTCCGCGAGTCCGCCTGTTTTGTGCGCGGGAGTCAGGAGCGAGGGGCGCATCTCGTACAGCGAGACGTTGAAGCCTCTCTGTGCTAGCTGGTATGCGGCTTCACTTCCGGCGAGGCCTGCACCGATTATCTTTATGTCCGTCATGAATTTATCCCTGTGCTAAAATTTTTTGCGGTGAATATTATCATGTACTCCGTTGAACAAGTCAAAGCTATCGGCAAAGAACGTACTTCTGAAAGTTTCTCGCTTCTGCTTGAGATTTTTGGGAGCAGTACTGATATTGACATCCGGCGTGAAGCTGTTTCATCAATCGGACGGCACACCGATAACAGCAGAATATATGACTTCATATCACGCGAGGCCTTCAAGAAAGATAACCCGATGGAATTAATCTACCAGATGTTCAGAACCTGCCTGTACAAGAGCAGGGAGGACGAGAGATTTTCACATCTCCGCCGTAGAATCATAGAGACTTATCATAATGAGGTCATAGACAAGATGGACAGCTATTACATGTTCCGGCAGGGCAGGGAGAAATTACAGCCCCGCACAGGAATCACCAGCCCGATCCTTCTTGTCGGGGACTGCGAGCAGACATTAAGCCAGCTTCCCGGTGAGTCGGTGCAGTTGGTATTCACTTCTCCGCCGTATTACAACGCTCGGGAATACTCGGACTATTCTTCGTACGCTGACTATCTCGCAAAAATGGGCAGGGTGTTTTCCGAGTGCAGCCGTGTGCTTGAGGCCGGGAGGTTCATGATTGTGAACGTTTCCCCAGTCATCACGAAGAGGCCGGGACGCGAGTTCGAGAGCATAAGATACCCTATACACTACGACTTTCACAGGGTGCTTAGCGAGTCAGGATATTACTTCATCGACGAGATTATCTGGATAAAGCCCGAGCCGTCAGTCCCGGACAGGATAAGCGGCTACAAGCAGACCCGCAAGCCTCTTTCCTACAAGCCCAACTGCATAACCGAAAGCATAATGATTTACCGCAAGAACTGCCCGTTTCTGCTTGACCGCAACATGAAGGCATACGGCGAATACGACAGGCACGACGAAGAAGAGATAGACACGTCCAACTGCTGGTACATTGCGCCGAAATACGACAAGAATCATCCGGCTGTTTTTCCGGAAGAACTGTGCAGGAGGATTCTGCGGTACTATTCGTTTGAAGGTGATGCTGTGCTTGACCCGTTTGCGGGGTCGGGGACATTCGGGCGTGTCGCAAGGAGAATGGGGAGGCTGCCTGTCCTGTGCGAGATGAATGAAGATTACGCAGAGATTATAGATAGCGAGGCGGAAGGATATTATGACGTTCGAGGAAGGAATAATCCGAAGCACTGTCAGCAAATTACTATCGGGCTGTGATTACCGTGATGAAGTAGTGAACGCAATCAACTCTAGCTTCTTCGACCATTCACGGCCGTGCGACGCGGAAGATTATTCTTGAGGCCGCAAATGACAATTTCGAGTACCTGCGCTCAATGCTCACAGAGCTTGAGAACGACTCAGACAATGACATAGCGATAACAATCAGCATAAGCCATAAAGATATAACGGTTAATCTCTCGCTGACGGAGAGCCTGATAGTGATTAACGCCCTCGCTACGAAGAAACTGCAGATACGCGGAGGGGCATGGAGTGCAATCGGTAAAAAGGTAGAGAAGCCGCTAGTTGATGAGTTGTGCAGGAGGGCTGGAGTTCCTGCTGAGAACATAGACAACAGGCCGTTCACCAGAGACAAGAAGAGAGCCTACGACCGAGAGACAGACTATAAGCTCATCAGCAGGGCAGGAAAAATCTACCGTGTTGAAGTCAAACTGATGGGTAAAGGCAACCCTGAGAGTGCGGATGCGACAATAGCAAGGGACAGCGACATATTTATAGCTGACACGCTGGGCGAGCAGAACTGCGCACAGCTCGAGGCTAGAGGGATTGAGTACCTGATACTTCGGGGCAACAGCAGTTCTCTTGAAGACTTCGTGAAGATTCTGGACAGGCTGGATATTCCTTACAGCAAAAAGTAGATGCAGGAAGCCTAAACGTTGAAACCTCCTGCATCATTTAAGTTTATTCATCCGCAGAGTCAGCCGCCGCCTTGTACTTGCACGTTGCACAGAATACACTGCTTCCCCGCCTGTACAAGTCCTCTCCGCACTCCGGGCACTTTTCCCCCGCAGGCCTGTTCCACGCAACATAATCGCACTCAGGATACCGCGAACACCCGTAGAACGTCCGCCCCTTCTTGCTCTTGCGCCTCACAATCTCTCCTTCTCCGCACTTCGGGCACTTCACCCCGATCGTCGACAGAATCGGCCTCGTGTACTTGCACGCAGGATAGTTCGAGCACGCGATAAATTCCCCGAAACGTCCGCGCTTCTTCACGAGGTCATGCCCGCATTCAGGACACGCTTCACCTATGGGCTCAGGCTCGGGTATCGGCACGCGGGGAGCATCTTCCGCCTCGTTCAGTGTGTTGCTGAACTCCCCCCAGAACTCACCGACAACGTCAAGCCACCTGCGCGAGGCATCTTCTACCTCGTCAAGTTCCTTCTCCATCTGCGCCGTGAATCCCGCGTCAACGATCGACGACAAGTCTTTACGGTTGAAGTACTGCGCGAGGAACTCATCTACCGTCATTCCAAGAGGAGTGGGACAAAACCTGCGCTCCTCGTTCTTCTCGATGTAGCCGCGCGAGTCCAGCGTCCCCGCTATCGTCGCGTATGTTGACGGACGGCCGACACCGTTCTCCTCGAGCGTCTTAATCAGGCCGGCCTCTGAGTACCTCGACGGCGGCTTCGTTGCCTTCTTCTCGCTCTGAACATCAGCAAGTTCCAGCATCTCGCCCGCGTCAATCTTCGTTACTTCGCTGCCCTTAAGGTCAAGAGGCCACAACCTGCTCCATCCGTCGAACACAAGCGTTTCGCCTTCCTGCTTTAGGGTTACGCGCCCGGCCTGTGCCTTTACCGTTGACTTGGCCGTAACTGCCGGAGTCATCTGGCTCGCCGTGAACCTCCGCCATATCAGCGAGTACAGTTTGTGCTGTTCGGGAGTGAGCGCGCCTTCAAGGCTCTCGGGAGTAAGGGCAATGTCCGTCGGCCTTATGGCTTCGTGAGCGTCCTGAACCTTCATGTTCTTGCTGGATGTTGTGTAGACGTTCGGAGCTTTGGGGAGGTATGCGGGCGGGTACGTTCCCGCGATGAACTGCCTGCACATGTCTAGTGCTTCGTTCGAGATTCTGAGGCTGTCCGTGCGCATGTAAGTTATCAGCCCGATGTTCCCTCTGCCCGGAACGTTCACTCCCTCGTAGAGCTCTTGCGCTACCCTCATCGTGCGGGCGGGTGCCATGCTGAGCCTCCGGCTGGCTTCCTGCTGTAACGTGCTCGTCCTGAACGGCGCAGGTGCTGAGTGCGGGCTGTCCTTGCTCTTGAACTCCGTAACAACAAGTTCGCTCGCCCTTATCTCCGCAATAATCTCCTCTGCCTTCTCCTTAGTGTTTATTCCGAGCGGAAGATTGTTCTTCATGAGAGTTTTGCCGTCCAGCTTGTAGGCTCGGAGCTCGTAAACACGGCCGCCGTTCTCTGCTCGGGCTGTGATTATGTAGTACGGGTCTGGCACAAAGGCTTGTATTTCGCGTTCGCGCTGGCAGATGAGATTCAACGCCACAGACTGTACGCGTCCGGCAGAAAGCCCGTAACGTATCTTCTTCCACAGCAGAGGGCTCAACGTGTAGCCGACGAGACGGTCAAGGACTCGCCGTGCCTGCTGTGCGTCGACCTTGTTCATGTCGATGTAGTCAGGATTCTTCACGGCGGTTCGGACTGCGTTTGCCGTAATCTCGTAGAACCTCACTCGGCACTTCTGCGACAAGTCCACTCCTAGAATGTCGGCCAAGTGCCACGCTATCGCCTCGCCTTCGCGATCAGGGTCGGAGGCCAAGAGAACGCGTGATGCTCCTGCCGCCAGCTTCAGCAGCTCGTTCTTGAGGGCGGCTTTGCCCTTCACGAGGATGTATTCAGGCGCAAAGTCGTGCTCTATGTCGATGGCTAGCCTGCTCTTGGGCAAGTCCTTCATGTGCCCCTTGCTTGACCTGACGATGTAGCCTTTCCCCAGCATTCCCGACAAAGTTGCGGCTTTCGACGGCGACTCCACAATCACCAAGATCTTGCCGCTGTCCTCTGATGATGTGCTGATAACCTTTCTGGGTTTTGCGGGTGTCTTCTTTGTGGCTGATGCTTTCTTAGTCCCGGCCGTCTTTGCGGATGCTGTCTTCTTGGTTGTCTTTGCCGATGCTGAAGCCGTCTTCTTAGTTGTCTTCGTGGTGGTCTTGGTCTTGGACGAGCCGGATGCTTTCCTCTGCCTAGTGTCCTCCGATGTATCAGCGGGCACTGACTTTCTCACAGGTGAAATCGTAATTACCCCCATACATAAATTTGATTTTTGGCAACGTAAATTTATACCACATTTTAGAATATAATTAACGAAATTTTTTCAGGATGTGAATATTACTGTGCGCATCATAGGCTCACTCATAAAGTATGTGATATATCTCTGTATCGTGCTCATTGCTGTTACTGCCGCGCTCTTCTGGTTCGACACGGGCTCGTGGCTCGTCAAGCCTCTGGCTGAGAGGGCAGGCAGCTACTTCCTTGCTCCCATGACGCTGACTGTGGACAGCGTAAACGGTTCAGTACGCGAGGGCTTCACGCTGGAAGGCCTTGTGCTGTCGTCTGGGGACGAGGAGATGTTCACGCTCGGCTACGCATCAGTGAGCCCGGACTGGGACATGGTTCTTGCAGGAGGAGACGGACTGCCCTACATCAAGAGCCTTAACGTCAGGGGTGTAAGTTCTGACCTCGACAAGGTGATGACAGTTGCGGGATTGTTCGAAAAAGATGAAGAGGACGAAGACGCAGAAGACGATGACGAGGAAGACGAAGAATCCTCCGCGTTTCACCTTAACCCTTTCAGCCTCTCGGTGAGCGACGTGAATTTCGGCACGCCGTACGCTGCATTGTCCCTCGACGCAATCACTCTCACGCCCGAAGGCATTTTCTCTTTCGCCGCAGACGTAACCTCGAACGACAACACATTACCCCTCAAAGCAGACGCACGGATAAACTTTGAGCCCCTCGAGGTAATCTCGTCGGATCTGTTCATTGGACGCAAGGGCACGGGGAAATTCGCTGGCTGTCTCGAACCGTTGAAGGCTTACCTGTCATTGACGGCGTTATCTCTTGATGAGTTCATGAGGTTCGCGCCGCCTCTGCCGGTTACTGCATCGGGAAGGCTTGACGGGAGATTCTCTGCAGTCAGCGAGGACGGAAGGCTGAAGGCAAACGGTGTCGTGTCGATGCCGCGCGCCGAAGTGATGGACGTTCCGCTGAATCTGCGAGTACCTTTCGCGTGGGATGGTGCAGGAGTCCTCACGCTGGACAATGCTGCACTCAACACCAGAGCCGCAAGCGTGAAGCTGGACTCGGAGACGGACATCAACACTCTCAGGGTTAAGGCGAATGGAGAAGCGTTGAACATCTCGCTGAACGAGATAGGCCGTATCTTTGCGCCGGAAGCAGGCCTCGAGGGCGAGGGAGGAAGCGTGAAATTCGACGTTGACGCGGTGCTGTCGGGGGACATTCTCGGAAGAACGAGTGCGGACGTTAAGGCGGACATTCCGCAGATTACGGCGGCAGGAGTAAGGATTCTGCGGAGCTTGGCCGGACAGCTGACGCTCACTCCCGGAGGTTTTCCGCGCCTCAACGCCAATGGAGAAATTTTCGGCGGAAAGTTATTTGCCCGCGCAGAAGCACAGACAGCTTCTGATAGCAGCATCAAACCGAACGCAGTCCTCTCAATCGTGAATCTGGACATCCCGACGGCGGTAAGGACTTTTCCGGCTCTGGCCAAGAGCGTTAAACGTCCCGAAGGCAAAATCACCGCCCGAGCAGTTCTCACGGAATCACTCGACGTAACTGCGAAGCTGACTTCAGACCGTCTCGGTGCTGAGGGAGTAACGCTCACGAATCTTCTTGCGGAAGCGTTCTACAGCAACAGCAGGGGCATCGCGGAGCTCGAAGGCTTGTCGATGAATCTCGGCAAAGGAAGGCTCACTGCTTCAGGGAGCGCGAACCTCAGCACTAACCGTTTCAGCTTCAGGACGGACGCACAGAACATAGAGCCGCGAGCCATTCCGATGCTGCGGGACGTTAAGGGCACGTACACTTTGACCGCGCAGGGTTCGGGGGACTACACGGACATCAAGAGCATCAAGGCAGAAGCAGACCTCAAGGCACGGAACGTAGGCTACCAGACTTACAGCGTCGGGACGGTGAACATTCCTGTAGATGTGTCGGACGGCAAGGTATCAATCAGCGACGCGGCAATCACCCTCCCGAAAGGCAGAATAACCCTTGACGGGACAGCTGACCTGCTCAGAAACACTTTCAGCCTCAATGCAGACGCACAGAACGTAGAACCCCGTTATTTCGTGAAGGATGTTGCGGGGACGTTCAACCTCACTGCGAACGCGTCAGGCAACTACACGAAGATACCCACAATCCGCGCGACCGCAGACCTCAAGGGGCGAAACTTGGGTTATCAGGGCAGAAGATTCGGTAACGTGGATGTCCCGTTCACGTTTGCTGACAGCACAGCGAGAATCAACGGCGCAGTAATCAGTCTCCCGAAGGGCAGAGTTACGCTCGGAGGGACTGCAAACGTCAATTCAGGAGCATTCAGCTTTAACGCCAATGCCCAGAACGTAGAGCCGGGAGCTTTCGTGCCTGACTTGTCGGGGACGTTGAGCCTCACAGCCAGCGGGTCAGGCAACTACAACAACATCAACGGCATAAAGGCAACCGCAGACCTCAAAGCCCGCAATCTAGGCTATCAGGGCAGAAGATTCGGCAATGTGGACGTTCCGTTGTCCTTCGCGAACGGTACGCTGAACATTCCGTCGGCAAGGGCAGCACTTCCCGGCGGGACTGTCTCGCTCAAGGGCACTGCGAACGTCAAGAACACCGCCAACCCTGTGCTTAACTTGTCGGCCTCAACGCAGGGCATCGACCTGGCCGAGCTCATGACCCGCCTGAAGCTGCAGACAGCGGACATGCCGGTCTCCGGGAAAGTCTGGGGCAGCGTGAACGTCAAAGGACCTCTTGACCGTGCCTCAGTAAGTGCAGTCCTCAGAGCCGCGAACGTCAAAGCAGGTGAGCTGGCTGACGTTAAGGGTGGAGTTCTCGAGGTTCAGGGGGACACGAGGAAGGTTGTCGTGAAGAGGCTCGAAGCTGACATCAACGGCGCAAACATTATCGGCAACGGAGACCTGACCATCAACCAGCGGGACATCATGAAGAGTGCGGTGAACGTTCAGGCCAAAGTCGGACGGCTTAACCTGAAGAAGATTCTGACCCAAGCAATGGGGAGCGCGCCGGTAACAGGAATGATAAGGGGAGACGTGGCACTTCGCGGAACTCTGGGACAGCCTGCGCTTGACGTTCAGCTGAAGTCGCCGGTGATTTACGGGAGCACGGAGATTGACGACATAACGGTAAGGCTGAGGTCTCCCGAAAACAATCACTTTGTTGTGAACGCCGGAGCAAGAGTCGGTGAGTTCCGTGCTGACGCAGAGACTGACCTTCGGAACAGCGGCGGAGTGTGGACGTATCAGGTTGGCACGAAGCCTCTGGACATCGACAAGGCGATACAGACGCAGATGCCTGACATGGCCGGAATCGCGAAGGGCAAACTCACCGTCAACGTCAAGGGGAGCACGAAGCCGGGTGCGGACGTACGCGTAGACGCGCGGATCCCGAGACTTCAGCTCGTGGACAAGATAGACGTTACGGACATAACCCTTCCTGTAACTTACAGCCCCTCTACGAACAGAGTAGAACTCAGAAAGGCGGGTGCGAAGCTCAGCGACGGGACGATAGACACGGGCTTTGAGTACGACATCGCGAAATCTTCGTGGAAGGGCAGCGTGAAGGTCATGCACCTGGACTTCGGGAAGCTGGCGAATAAGTTTCTGCCTGAGGGAGAACTTGTAGGGAGCGTCGACGCACAGGTCAGCATGAAGGGACAGCAGGGCATGATGAACACGAGTTTTGCGAGCGGGAAATTTTCGACAACGCCGGGATATTTTCACAAGATGGCATTTCTCGACAAAGTTACTCCGACGAAGCGCATAAGTTTCGAGAACATCAGCGGTTCATTCTTCTGGAACGGAACGGATGTCTTCCTGAATCCAGGCACACGCGCGCGCGCAGGCAATGATGAGCCGCTCTACAGGTATGTTGACCTCAACGGTTCGCTTGGAGTTCCGGGAAAGGGCTTGAACCTTGTTTGCGACGGAAGATTTGACCTTAAGATTCTCGACCAGTTCTTGGGCGCGATGAAGGGAGTGTTCCAGTACGTTACTGGCGGTGTTGCGCGCAACGTCCTCAAGGATGCGGCGGGGCGTGTTCTTGGCCTGAAGCGGAGGGACTTCCAGAATGTGTCATTCACGCTCGCTAACTCGTGGCAGAACCTGCGCCTGCTGAACCTGAAGATAACGAAGCCGATAGAGGACTTCCTGCCGATAGACATCCTCAACAGGGACGAAGAGAAGCAGAGGGACGACACACAGTTCAAGATGAGGCTTAGGATTCCGACGGGCAAAGGTGATAAGAGCGTCGAGGAGGAGAGTACTACTGACCAGTTCAAGGAACAGCTTATCGACAACCTGTTCAACTTGGGACTGTAAATTTTCGTCAACGCACCGTAAAATAACTCATATAACCCTTGATTTTTTAGGAAGGAGCATATAATAATGAGCAGAGAGCAGAGAGCAGAGAGCCTGCTATTTTGACTTTTTGCGGGTGCTGGCAGCTTTTGCAGTAATGTTGCTTCACGCCTCAAGCAGAAATTACACAAGCAGCGTATCGCAGGAAGTCTTCAGGTTTTACGGCAGTACAGTAAGGTGGGCAGTTCCTATGTTCCTGATGATAAGCGGTTCACTGTTCCTCAGCCGAGATATTCCAGTCAGGAAAATTTACGGCAAATACATACTGAGGATATTCACGGCGTATTTGTCGTGGTCAGCAGTATACGCGCTTGCAGTCTATAGGGAGACAGGAGCATCAGCCGAAATCATCCCCAACATAATGACAGGGCATTATCATATGTGGTTTCTGCCGATGATAATGACAATGTACATGCTGGTTCCATTCTTGAAGAAAGTAGCAGACTCACAGTTCCTGACGAGATATTTTCTTGTGCTGAGCTTCATTGCAGTGTTCGTTGTGCCGCAAATCCTGCGCCTCGTGTCTCCGATTTCAGAGTATTATGATGAAGCCGCCAAAAAACTTGCTGATAATTTTCATCTGTCCATATTCTCCACACATGTCGGCTATTTCGTGTTCGGGTACGTCATGAGCAGAATCAAGCTGTCCCGTAACGCGGAGCGTATGGTTTACGTTCTTGGTGTGCTGGGCTTCTTGGGGACATTCCTATACAGCAGATACTCTCTGCAGAATGACTCGCTGTACACCAAATACCCTATCGGCTCTGGGCTCAGCGTGTTATTCCAAGCGACGGCAATCTTTGTGCTTTTCAAGGAGCACTGCCCAGCTAATGAAAAGGTCAGGGATTTCTTCAGGATGCTGGCTAAATACAGTTTCGGTGCGTACCTTGCACATGAAGCTGTGATACATCTTCTAAGGAAGCTGGGGCTTAACCTTTTGTTGTTCGACACGAGAGTTTCAGTGCCTGTAATTGCTTCAGCAACGTTTGTGGTTGCGTTCGGAATATCTGCGGTCTTGAATCAAATCCCCGTACTGAGAAAGTATATCGTGTAGAAAACCTGCCCCCTGAATGTCGGCAGGGGGCTTCTTCTACTCTTACACGTTGAAGCGGATCTCTATCATGTCGCCGTCCTTGACTATGTACTCTTTGCCCTCGAGCCTCAGAACTCCCTTGTCCCGGCACTGCGCAATTGATGCGTTGTTCGCGATAAAGTCCTCGTACGCCACAACCTGCGCCCTGATGAAGCCTCGCGCAAGGTCGCTGTGTATTGTTCCTGCGGCATCTACAGCACTGCTCCCCTCACGCAACGTCCATGCTCTGACCTCGTCGCTGCCTGACGTGAAGAACGAAATCAGCCCCAGCAGCTTGTACGCCTCGTGAATCAGCCTGTCCCTGCCCGGCTCTGTGATGGACAAGTCCTTCATGAACTCCGCGCGGTCTTCCGGGTCAAGTTGCTCAAGCTCCATCTCAGTAGCTCCGTAGACTTTTACCGACTTCAAGCCCTTAGCGGACATCTCCGCCTCAAGAGGGGCAAGCTCCGGGACATCCCCCGTCTGAGTGTCGTCGAGGTTCAGCACGACAAGTTCAGGCTTCAGCGTCAGGAACGCAAACCCTGAGAGTGCGCGCTTCTGCTCATCAGTGAGCTCGAACTCACGAAGAGGCTTCTCGTCCAGAAGGTGAGCCTCTAACTCCTTCAGAAGCTCGAGCTCCTGCGCCTCCTGAGGTGTCAGCTTCTTCTTGGCCTTCTTCTCGTCTAGACGTGCAAGCCTGTTGCTGATTACCCCTAAATCACGGTAAATTAACTCCGCTTCTACTATGTGCCAGTCCCGCAGAGGGTCAATGCTGTTCTCAGGGTGTGGCACTGAAGCATTCTTGAAGACCCTCACGACGTGAAGCAGTGCCTCGCTCTCGGCAACGAACGACAGGAACGAGTTGCCCAGCCCCGCTCCCTTCCCTGCATCGCGCGACAATCCGGCCAAGTCCACGAACTCGACATCAGCGGGCTTCTCGCTTCTGGGCTTGAAGATCTCCACGAGGCGGTCAAAACGTGCATCAGGAACGTTCACGAGCGCACGGTTCGGCTCTGTCTTGCCGGATGCGTAAGGCTTAACCTCTGCTCCGGCTCTGGTGATTACGTTGAAGACAGTAGATTTTCCTGACAACGGCAGTCCTACAATTCCGCATTTCAGCATGATTAATTCTCCCTTATCGTTACCGGCATGTTGCGGTACGCGTACTGCTTCAGCTCCGCTATGTCCTCGTTGCTGAGGCGGATGCATCCTTCTGTGGCGTTCGTGCCCCTGCTGTCGGGGTCGTGCGTTCCGTGAATGCCTATGCCCTTCCAGCCCTTAGCGTCGAGCCTCAGAAACCACGGGCCGTAAGCTCCTGCGATCTTGCCTTTGCCGTCGCGGAAGTCGTGAGACCAGCCGGATGCGTTCTCGATCGACACTATCTTGAAGTCCCCGACGGGTGTCCTGTTGTCGCCCCTCTTCTGCTTGTCGCCCTTGTTTCTGCCGACGGCAACGCTGTACGTTTTCACGGGTTCATTGCCCCTGTAGAGCGTTAAGGTGTACTCTGACTTGTTGATGACAATGCTGTACCTGCCGTTGTTCGGCTGAAGAGACACAGAGACAGGAGCAGGCAGAGTTTCCACTATTATCCTGTCGGTGTGGGGATTAGATTCTGAGGGCAGAACTATCGTGTTCTTCGTCATCGCGAGCGGAATGATTATGTGCTGCTGTTCCTGCTGAACGGGAGGGGCAGGAGGTTCTTCCGGCGCAGGAAGAGGAAGGCTCTCGGGTTCAGGGAGCGAGGCGGTAACCATCACGGGCTGGGGCTCGGCTTCGACGGCATGAGGCATGTTCAGCCCGGCGTAAACAGTGGCACACAGCACAACTCCGGCAGTGCAGAACACTCCGCGAAGCAGAGGATGAAGCCGCTTCTTGACGGTCCACTTCCCTGCCCCTCTGTCAATCCACACTGTACGGAGCGTGAACAAGTCTTTGACAAATTCGCGCAGTCTGTCAGTATTCATGTGTAAGTTCTCCTTTACGGGTATTACTGAATATTAGCGCATTGGGGGCAAAAATCAACTGGGATTTTCCGCCCGCACAGCAAGTTTTGCCTCTATGTCCGTGAGCTTCGCCCTGTCTCCGAACAGTAACAGCGTGTCGTCCTTCTCGAGCACCGTCCAGCCCTTAGGGATGAGGTACTTATCTCCTCTGTTGATGAGCAGGATAGTTACTCCGTCGGGAAAACGCAGATCCTTCACCGCCGTGCCGATCACCGCCGCATCGGGCAGAAGGTCTACCTCGCGCGTAACGTCATCGCCAGAACTCGGCGTGATGTCGAAGTTCAGCGTCCAGCTCTTGGCCTCGCGTACTGCGGCATCAAGGCGGAGGAGCTTTGCAGCACCAGCGAGGGTCTTGCCCTGAATCATCACTGATGTGAGGACGACGAAGAATATCAGGTTGAACATGTACTTTGCCTGAGGATGTCCCTCAGTGAGCGGGTAAGTTGCGAGGATTATGGGCACTGCTCCTCTTAGTCCCGTCCAGCTCACGAAGAGTTTTTCCCGCCAGTTGAAGCGGCTGAAGATTGTCCCGATGAATACGGCTATAGGACGGGCAATGAACATCAGGCAGAACGACACCAGAAGCCCGAAACTTATCACCTCAACGTCGAAGACTTCACGCGGTGTAACGAGCAGTCCCAGCACGAGGAACATTATTATCTGCATCAGCCACGCAAAGCCTTCGTGGAATCTCTGCAGGCTGTACTTGTAGAGGAAGTCTCCGCCTCCCATTACGATGCCGCACACGTACACGGCCAAGTATCCGTTGCCGTAGACCGTCTCGGTAAGTCCGAAGGTTGCCATGACGATGGAGATTCCCCACACGGGATAGAGTGCCTCATTCGTAACCCTGAGACGCTGGATTGCGTAGCACGCGAACTTCCCCATCACGAAGCCCATAGCTCCGCCTGCCGCCATCTGAACAACGAACTTCACAGCGAGTTCCGTAACCGGCACGTCAGGAGTCTTCAGCCAGGTTATTGCCGTGAGAGTGAGGAAGACTGCCATAGGGTCATTGCTGCCGCTCTCGAACTCAAGCAGGGGCTTCAACGCTCCCTTAACGCCGACCTTCTGCGTGCGTAGGATCGAGAAGACTGCCGCCGCGTCTGTTGAGGAGATTATTGCGCCGAGAAGGAACGCGTCCTTGTAGTCGAACTGCGGGAGCATAGCCAGAGGCACAGCCATAGCTACAGCAGTGAGGAACACTCCGAGAGTCGAGAGCACAACTCCCTGCGTAACGATGGGCTTAACGTCGCTCCACTGTGTCTGGAAGCCGCCGGAGAACAGGATAAATGCCAGCGCGAACGTTCCGACGTTGTTTGCGGCGACGGCATCGGAGAAGTTGAGGCCGCCCGGACCGTCAACACCAGCGAGCATACCGATCCCGAGAAAGAGGATAAGGGCAGGGACTTTTATCTTCTCGGAGAGTGCTCCGGCAACGAGGGACAGGAAGAACAGCATTCCTGCGACAAGGAAGGGGTTAATAGTCTGAAGCATAAGCGATAAATATTTCCTCCTAACGATACATTGAGATGATGCAATTATCGCACATAAACAGCGAGCTTCCCCCCATAATTTCAGGAGAAGCCCGCCGTGTCAGTTCTGCGTGTTGATGTTATCTCTTGCGCTTGATGAAGAACGCGAGGACTGCTGCTCCTGCGACGGAGAGTCCCGCATCACAGCCGCCGCCGGGGCTTCCGATGGATGAAGGCTCTGCTGTGCTCGTGGTAATGACGGGCGCGTAGGTCTTGTCCGGCTCCATGTACGCCGCCGCGTTGACCTTCTTGCTCTCGGGAACGGTCTTGACCTCGTTTCCGTCGTCGTCAACGAACGTGCCGGTCTCGTCGTCGCCGCTGTCGTCTGACGCGCTGACTTCCGCAGTGCCAGTGTCGCTCTCGGGGAACATGTGCAGTACGATAACTGCTCCCACGTCGAGGCTCGTGAGGTCAATTCCCCAGACGTAGACTGCAGGGGTCTCCACGCGCATTACGGGGAGAACGAGTGCCGGTATCTCGCCTGCCGGGATGGCCGCAACTTCCTCACTGCTGAGGGAGGATCTGTCGCCGCCTGACGCACTTTCGGGAAGCGCAAGGACTTCCGTGTCGCCGGTGAGAACTCCCACAATGGCCTGAAGAAGGCTGATTATATTCCCGGTTACTGTTTCGCTCTCTAGGTTCGCTGTCGGACGGGAAGGCCTCACAGGCACAGCCTCAACAGTCGGCGCGGAGGTGTCGCGGCTGTCGACTTCGGGAACAGTAACATCTACGCTGTCGGTGTCGGGAACAGAGTTGTCTCCGCTGTCGGGCTTCACATCCGGTGATGATGACACACCCGAAACTGCAATGTACATCGCCAGCTTTATGTGCCCGTCCTTCACTCCGTCGGCTATCAGCGTCTCGCCTTCAGGTGAAAGCATGTACTCGCCTTCCTCAACATCCCCCGAAGCCGCATCTGCCGCCATCACTCCGTAGAACAGCATGATGTCTTCTCCGTCAATCATCGCGCCTGCCCCCGTGAGAGCAGTTACATCGCGCGACACACCGTAAGCCTGTACCGCCACAACTTTTAGCCCTGTCTTGCTGCTCAGATCCGAGAGGTTCGGCATCTCACGGTAGCCGCTCTCTCCGACAGGAAGTGCGTTTATCGCCGTGAAGACCCTGTTGTAATTCTCCGTCCCAAGCGTTGTACGCGTCATGGTGAACTGCTTTCCGAAGCCTACGATACCCTTATAGTCGGCTGATACCCCGTTAAGAACTATGTCGAACGAGAAGCCGGAGTCCTGAACGCCCGCATCGTATGCGTCCGCCCTGTTGATGTCCCTCGACGTGCAGTCCGTTGCGTTGATGAAGTTGTTCTTGTCGAGCTCGGCATCAACCGCGTCCATTGCCCCGCGAGGAGTAAGCAGGAAGTTCAAGGCGGCAGTGTTCTTGTCCGTCGAGACGATAAGGTCTGTTGCGTCCGTCGTGAAGACATCAACGAACGTGCTCACATCAATGTACGTCTCGTTCCCGAACACAGCTTTGTACCTTCCCGCTCCGACATACGGCGAGAACGTCAGAGTCTTGTCGCTGCTCGAGTAAGTGTAGAGGTCAGGGCTGAGTGCGTCCGCGTGCCTGATGTTCGGCGTTACTGACACTATATCGTACTCCGCTCCCGCAGGAACATCGAACGACATCGTTACTGCCTGCCCCGCACCTTGAAGGAGTGCGTGATAACCCTCAGGGTACACCGGCGAAACATCAACGCTTGCCTGTTTCTTCAGCAACACGCTGCTCTTGAGCACAACGTCAGGAAGATTCTTCACCATGTACTTGATCTCAGTGATGGTCTTGCCCTCAAGGTCTGCTGTGTAATCATAATCCCTCGAGATTCCGTGAGGCTCGATGAACTCCTTGATTGTCAGTGCGACAGTTCCTGCGGTGAACCACAAGTTGCTGTTGTGCCTGAGGCCGTAAGTCTTTCCCTCCGAAGTCGTGATGAGTGCGCCCAGATAGTTCTCGCGCGCGGCTATTGTGTCAAGGCTGGCATGTGTGATGTTCAGCGTGTAGTTCCCCCACGTGCTGGCTGTTCCGCTCGAGAGGGTTATTGCAGCGTCGTCGAACTCCCTTTCTTCCGTGAACATCTTGCCGAACTTACCTGCTGAATCAGCGTCCTTGTACTCAGCGAAAACATCTACGCTCCACGTGTATCGTTTGTCCGCGCTTAGTGCCTGATACACTGCCTCAGACATGCGAACCTGCACAGCTTTTACGCCCGTGATGTCCCTGCCGCCGATGTCGTTGCTCTCGCTCGCCAGCTGGGCGAAATTGTTTGCGATTCTGGCTGTCGGAGAACTCACTGCGTCAAGACCGTCCACCCAGAGGTCAGCTGAAGTCTTGCCGGTCTCTCCTGCGTAGAACTCCGCCCAAGTCATGTCGGTAGTCGCGTAGTGATTACCTTCCGCGTAGAAGTTCAGGGCTATATCGCTGTACCCCTCTATCTTGAAGATTGCCGTATAATTTCCACCGGCAAGATCCCCGCTGATCGTCAAGGCCTTCCCTGTGTACGTATAGCCTGCTATCGGTGTACGGTTGCGCCCGTTCACAAAAACAAACGAAGCAAGATCATACGATACCCCTTCAGGAATACCCGTGAACGTCAGCGGGATTGTTACATCAGTTCCTGTGGTTACCTTGTCTCCAGAGACACCAACCGTCGCTTCTGAGAACAGAGGGACTTTCACACTGCACGTGATGTGCTTGTCCGGCGCGTCCTTGAGCAGGTAGGTTATGCCGGTGATGGTCTTTCCGGCCAAGTCGTTGGTGTGTGCATAAGCAGGATGGTTGCCGTGAGGCTCCGTGAAGTCCGTTACGCAGAATGCCATCTCGTCATTCTTGAAGAATAAGTTGTAGAGGTGCTGTAGGCCGTACTTCTTTCCGTCCGAAGTCTCGAGAACTGCGCCGAGATACTTCCCTGAAACGTCGATGCTGTCAACGCCCGAGAGCTTCAGCCAGTAGTTGCCCCACACTGTTGATGCTCCGCTGGAGAGCGCGACAGATGCACTCGCAACCTCCTCGAGCTCGGTAACCATTTTCCCGAACGTCCCGTCTGCGCTGACTTCCTTATACTCGCTGAAGGCCTCACTGCTGGCCTTGTAGCGCGAGTCCTTGCTCAGAAGCCCGTAAAGCTCCTCGTTCATCCTCACGTGAACGTCAGCCAGACCGCCTATGCGCGTGATGCTCTTCCCGTCCTCCGATACAACGTCGAACGACAGCACGCCGAACCTTGCGGCCTTGCCCGTTGTCGCCGAACTCACAGCGTCGAGGCTGATCGCTGAGGCTTCCCCTATCTCGCCGGTGAAGAACTCCGTGTAGGTCATGTTCGTCGTCGCGTAATGCCAGCCCGAAACGTACACCGCTGCAGTGATGTCCGTGTAGTTGCTGCTGGAGAACGTTATAACATAAGAATTGGCCGGGATGCCTGCCTTGAACGTCAATTTTCCGTCAGAGTAAGAATAGAGCTCAGAGCTGACTGCCGACGAACCTTTCGCTGAAGGCGTAACCGCTGAGACCGTGTAGCCCGCATCCGAAGGCACGTTCTGGAACGTGAAGCTGACTGTGTCTCCAGCTTCTGCCTCTGCCTTGTCGGGGGAAGCCACTGCTTTGCAGAAATACTTGACGAACACATCACAGCTTATCACCGCGTCAGGCTGGTTCTTGAGCATGTAGGTTATCTTCTTGATGGTTTTGCCCTGCATGTCCTCAGTGTGCTTGAACGACAGGTGAGTTCCGTTCTTTTCCTCGAAGTCATCAATACTGAAGCCTATCTGCTCGGCCAAGTTGCCCCTTATCCACAGGTTATGCAGAGGCTTGAGGCCGTAGACTGCTCCGTCGCTGGTCTCGAGCGTCGCCCCCAAGAAGTTGTCGAGGCTTGCTCCGATGTCCAGATCAAGGCTCGCGTAGTTGAAGTTAGAGAGGTTCAGCCTGTAGTGGCCGTGTCCGTTGGAAGTCCCTCCGGCAAGAGCTACGTCAACGCTCAGCTTTGCGTTCACATCCAGAGACTGCGTAACCATCTTTCCGAACGTGCCGTCTGCATCAACGTCCTTGTACTCGGCGAAGGTATCTCCGCTGAACGTGTAGCGGCTGTCGTTCCTGAGAGTCTGATACACTGCGTCGGTCATTCGGACCTGCACTGCCTTCACGCCTTCGAAGACCGTGCCGTCTCCCGAAGTTCTGGCCGTAAAGCCCTGAAACCTGCTCACGAAACGCGTGGTAGCTGTGCTCACAGCATCATATTCCTCTGCCATGTCTGCCGCTTTCCCGCCGATTTCTCCCGCGTAGAACTCTGCCCACGTCATGTCAGTCGTTGCGTACCATGACGACACCTTGAACGTCGCCGCAACATCAGCGTATTCTTCGCTCGTGAATGTCGCAGTGTAGCTCCCTTCTGCTGGGTTCGTGAGGGTCAGTACTCCGCCCTCGTAGGTGTAACCAGTTACGGCCTTGCTGTTCCTGCCGCTCCCGGTTGAGAGGCCCGAGAGCGTGTAGCCTTCCGCATCCTTCACGACGAACTTCACGGAGACCGTCGCATCTCTCTTGTAGTCCGACGACTCTGCCTCGATGTCCGCGCTTCCCAGAGGCTTGACGTAAAGGTTCGTGTTGACCACAACGTCGGGCTTGTCCTTGAGGAGGTAGGTTATCTTGGTGATGGTCTCGCCCTCAAGGTCTGAGGTGTACTGCCAGCTCCTCTGGACTCCTGTCCCGTGAGGCTCGGTGTAGTTTGCGCTCACGCAGAAAGCTACGTCGGTGTTGCTCCAGATGTTGTTGTCATGACGCAGGCCGTAGACCTTTCCGCTCGCGGTCTCGAGCAGTGCTCCCATGTAGTTCGCGGCAACCTTGCTCGTGTCCGTTGTGCCGATGTCAATGTCAGCACTCTTCACGCTCAGGACGTAGTGCCCCCAGCGTGCGCTTGAGCCCGTCGCCATCGACACGACAGCTTCACCCGCCGTAACCTTCTCGCCGACCATTGCGCCGAACGAGCCGTCAGCGTTCACGGGCTTGTACTCTCTGAATGACGATGTGCTGAGCGTGAAACGTGTTTTGTCGGTCAAAGCATTGTACACATCTTCACTCATTCTCACCTGCACAGCCTTCATGCCGCTGAGGGTCGTTCCGTTGTCGCCGGAAACTCCGAGCACCAAAGGAAATCTTCCCAGCCCGTGAGTTGTCGGGGTGCTGAACGCGTCGAGGCCTTCTGCTTTGAGGTCAGAAGATGTTTCGCCGGTCTCACCCGCATAGTACTCTGACCAGGTCATGTCTGTTGTTGCCCAGATGTCCGCGCCGAACGCACAGCTTGCCGCAAACACACTGCACAGCACCAGAAGAACACATAACTTCTTCACTGCTAATTCATCTCCTAAAAGTTTTGTACTGGAAACAGTCGCAATTATATCACGCGGGGATTTGACAAGATAAATTTTCGCGTCTATCATTTCACGCATTCACACTAAATTTTTGCGGAGGAGGATGAAGAGTTGATGCGTTATTCTTGCGCAGTGTCTTCGTGCTCCAAGATAAAGCGTAACTGTCTCTTGTTCTGTGGTGAATGACGGACAGAAGATTTTGCTGAACATTAAGGCCGCTCTTTCACGACTAGGACAAGGGGCGGCTTTTTTGTGTATGAATATAAATTCAGGAGGTTATTATTCATGACGGACAGCCCCATTTTCAGGGGAGTAGCTACGGCACTCATTACCCCCCTCAACGAGAACGGCATCGACTATGACGCATTCGGACGCGTGATTGACTGGCAGTGCGAGCAGGGCATCAACGCGCTCGTCATCGCAGGGACAACGGGCGAAGGCTCGACCCTCAACGACAAGGAGCACAAGGACGCGGTGAAGTTCGCGGTCGAACGCATAGCAGGACGGTGCAAGGTCATCGCCGCAACCGGCTCGAACGACACAGCATACGCAATACAGCTCTCTAAGTTTGCGTGCGATGCAGGAGCAGACGGCCTTCTCGTCATCACTCCCTACTACAACAAAGCAACCCAGAAGGGACTTATCACCAGCTTCACGAAGATTGCCGACGCAGTGGACAAGCCAATCATCCTCTACAACGTGCCCAGCAGGACGGGCGTGAACATTGAGCCGGAGACTTATGCGGCGGTAGCAGACCATCCAATGATTCGGGGCATCAAGGAAGCGAATTCCAACATCAGCAAGATTGTGCACACAGTGCAGTTAGTCGGCGACAAGCTCGACATCTACTCTGGCAATGATGACCAGATAGTACCTATCCTCTCGATGGGCGGCAAGGGAGTGATTTCCGTACTGTCGAACGTTGCGCCGAAGCAGACAATGGAGATCTGCGAGCGGTTCTTTGCGGGCGACGTTAAGGGTGCGGCTGAGTTGCAGTGCAGGTATCTTCCGCTCGTCAATGCCCTGTTCTCTGAGGTCAACCCGATTCCAGCGAAGGCGGCTATGGCGGCTATGGGCTGGTGCAAGAACTACGTCAGGCTTCCCTTAACGCCGATGGAAGACGCGCACTGGCAGAAGCTCAAGGCATTGATGCAGGAGCAGGGGTTACTCTAGTCATGAAGCTGATAATCAACGGTGCCGCCGGAAAGATGGGGCACATAATCACGAGGATGGCAGGAGCTGAGAACATCGCGGCTCTTGTCGACGTTGCGGGAGGAGAGGGAATCTATAAGTCTCTCGACGAGTTCACGGGCTCTGCGGACTGCGTGATAGACTTCACGAACCACAAAGCCACAAATGACGTTGTGAGTTATTGCGTGAAGAGAAGTTTTCCCGTGCTGATTGCGTCGACGGGGCAGACGGAGGAAGAGCTGGCGTTGATACGCGAAGCCTCGAAGAAGATTCCCGTCTTCCTGTCGCCCAACATGTCAATAGGCGTTGCTCTGGTCGCTGACTTGGCCGAAAGAGTTGCGCGGGTGTTCGGCGAGTGCGATATAGAGATGATAGAGGCACACCACAACCAGAAGCTCGATGTCCCCAGCGGCACGGCAGTAATGCTCGCGAAGAGACTGCAGGAAGCCCGCGAAGGCTCAACCCTGAACATCGGCAGGCACGAGAACGGCAAGCGTCCTTCCGGCGAGATAGGAATACACTCACTGCGTTACGGCTCGGAGGTCGGCACTCACGAGATAATCTTCTCCAACGGCCTCGAGACCATCACCCTGCGTCATGACGCAAAGGACAGAGCATTATTCGCACGGGGCGCGCTGTCTGCGGCAAAGTGGTTAATTACCCAGCCCGCCGGACTTTACGGAATGCGCGAGTTTCTCAAGGAGGCGTAAGAGATGGACGCTCAGGACATAATCGACAGAATAGCGAACGCCAAGAAGACCACGCCCGTAAAAGTTTTCCTGAAAGAACGCGAGGAGATAGATTTCTCCGGCACGAACGTGAGGATATTCGGTACGCCGGACAGAATAATCTTCGGCGACTGGGAAGAGATTCAGCCCGTTCTTATGGCTCATAACGACTGGATAATAGACATCGTTGTAGAGAACTCAGCCCGCAACTCGGCGATTCCGCTCCTCGACATTAAAGGCATTCCCGCAAGGATAGAGCCCGGCGCAATAATCCGCGATGACGTGAGCATAGGCAAGAACGCCGTAATCATGATGGGAGCAATCCTCAACATCGGCGCGGTCGTAGGAGAAGGAACGATGATAGACATGGGAGCAGTTCTCGGAGGCCGTGCGACCGTCGGGAAGAATTGCCACATAGGAGCAGGAGCAGTCCTCGCAGGAGTCATCGAGCCCGCATCGGCAAAGCCCGTAATCGTTGATGATAATGTTCTTGTCGGTGCTAATGCAGTAGTCATCGAGGGAGTTCACATCGGTGAAGGTGCTGTAGTTGCCGCCGGAGCAGTAGTGATAGAGGACGTTGAACCCGGAAAAGTCGTCGCGGGCTGCCCTGCACGTGTCATCAAGGACAAGGACGAGACTACGACTCTGAAGACCGCGCTTCAGCAGTCATTGAGGAAGATATGAGCATAGATTTCCTGAAGGAAGCAGAGGCACTCCGGCCAAGACTTGCGGAGATTCGCGAGAGACTGCACCGAATGCCAGAGCTCGGCAATCACGAGCACAAGACAGCCGAATACCTTGAACGCCAGCTCGACCTCCTGCAGATTCCGCACAAGAGAGTGCTGGACACAGCGATAGTCGCATACATCGACGGAATGAAGCCCGGCCGCAACAGTGCATTACGCACAGACATTGACGCACTGCCGGTAACTGAGGCGACGGGGTGCAGTTTCGCCAGCCAGAACGCCGGAGTTATGCACGCCTGCGGACATGATGTGCACATGACGAGCGTGCTCGGTGCGGCAATGATTCTCACGGCTCACCGCAAAGAACTCTGCGGGAGGGTTACTCTGCTCTTCCAGCCCGACGAAGAGGGCGAGGGCGGAGCTGACAGGATGATTAAGGCAGGTGCACTCGACCATGTTGATGCGGTGTTCGGTGCGCACGTTGACCCTGCATTACCCGCCGGGCACATCGGCATAAAGTACGGGAACTTCTACGCGGCTTCAGCAACGTGGAAGGTTACGGTCATCGGCAAGTCCGCGCACGGTGCACAGCGCGACAAGGGAATAGACTCCATCGAGGCGGCAGCACACATAATCCCGGAGATGCTGAAGATTCCGGGCGGTGTTGTGTCCGTCGGGACGATTAACGCGGGGACAGCGAACAACATTCTTGCGGGAAGGTGCGAGATGACCGGCATAATCAGGACGTACGGCGTTGACGAACGAGCCCGTATGTGCCGTGAGCTCGAGACAGTCTGCACTGAAGGTGCGGCAAAGTTCGGCGCAAAGTGCGAGTGCGAGATTACTGACTCCTGTCCCGGCATCGTCAACGACAACGACGCTCTGACCGAGTTAGCCGAGAAGACAGCTAGAGAGGTGCTCGGGGACGAAAGGGTTGATGTGATAGAGAAGCCGTTATTCACCAGCGAGGACTTCGGGTTCTTCCTGATGGCTCGGACTGGATGCTTCTACCACATCGGCGCGGGCTGTGAATACCCTCTGCACAGCGACCGCTTCCTGCCCGTCCCTGAGGCATTCATCACAGCTTCGGCGGTTCATGCTGCCGTCGTAATGAACTACAACTCTACAATACAGGACTGATACAGCTTGAACAATATTATTGTGGCGAAATTCGGGGGCACGTCGCTGGCGGATGCCTCACAGATAAAGAAGGCCTGCGCGATAATCACAGCCAAGCCGGAACGCAGATACGTCGTCGCCTCAGCACCGGGCAAGAGGTACGCTGAGGACATCAAGATAACCGACATGCTCTACAAGGCTCACGCTCAGGCAAAAGCAGGAGAGGACTTCGCTGACACGATGCGGGACATTGCCGACCGTTACGCGA
The DNA here is from genome assembly GCA_017450125.1 of Synergistaceae bacterium. NCBI lineage: Bacteria > Thermotogati > Synergistota > Synergistia > Synergistales > Synergistaceae > Synergistaceae bacterium. The sequence continues at coordinate 29,205 of JAFSWZ010000039.1, forward strand.
AAATCATCGAGGGCTTGGGGATAACGTTCGACATTGACGCGGAGGTTGCGGAGATTTCGGAGAAGCTCAAGGCCGGGACGACTCCCGACTATCCGGCAAGCAGGGGAGAATACATCAACTCGAAGATTATTGCGGCGTTCTTGGGCTGGCAGTTTGTTGACGCGGCGGAAGGAATTTTCTTCACGGCGGAAGGCACGCTCGACGAGGATAAGACCTTCAAGACGCTCGGTGAGGTTCTCAGCAGGTATGAACGTGCTGTAGTGCCTGGCTTCTACGGCTCGCTTCCTGACGGGAGCATCAAGACATTCTCGCGCGGAGGCTCTGACGTTACCGGCTCAGTAGTGGCACGTTCGGTGAAGGCTGACCTCTACGAGAACTGGACGGACGTTTCAGGTATGCTCAGTGCTGACCCGCGAATAGTCAAGAATCCCCGCGTAATCGAGCACATCACGTACACCGAGCTTCGGGAGCTGTCGTACATGGGCGCGAGCGTTCTCCATGAAGATGCAGTGTTCCCTGTGAGGAAGGCGGGAATCCCCATCAACATCCGCAATACCAACCGTCCCGACGACGCAGGAACTCTCATAGCGGCATCTCTCCCCGAAGGGACTGTGAGGCCGATAGTTACAGGAATAGCCGGACGCAAGGGCTTCTGTTCCGTGCGCGTGGAAAAGTCCATGATGAACGGCGAGACGGGCTTTGGGGCTAAACTCCTTCAGGTCTTCGCGCAGAAGGGTATTCCGTTCGAGCACTGCCCGACCGGCATCGACACAATCTCCGTCGTCGTGAACGGCTCGGCCTTCGAGAGCAGAAGGAGCGAGATTCTCGACGAGATAAAGAACGTCCTTGACCCTGATTGCATCACGATAGAGAAGGGCTTGTCGGCAATTGCTGTCGTCGGCGCAGGAATGGTCAACGTCAAGGGAGTTGCCGCGCGGATCTTCCGGGCAATCGCGGACGCAGGCATAAACATAAGGATGATAGATCAGGGTAGCGATGAGCTGAATATCATCGTCGGAGTTGATGATTCAGACTATGAGAAGGCAGTCAATGCCCTGTATAATGGTATGGTGTTGCAGCAATCCTAATCTTTCAGGGAAGTGAGTAATCACATGAGCCTTATTGTCTCCAAGTTCGGAGGTATATCCCTTGCAGATGCCGAGAGCATACGCAGGACAGCAGATATAATCATGTCAGACCCTTCGCGGCGTTACGTTGTGGTTTCCGCGCCGGGAATACGTTCGGGCGATGAAATCCGTGTTACGGACATGTTCTACATCTGCCACGCCAGATACGGCAACCGCGAGAACTTCACCGAGATGCTCGACAAGATCGAAGCGCGCTACAACGAGATAATTGACGGTCTGGGCATAGACTTCGACATGCACGCGATGATCACTGACCTCAAGAAGAACCTGTTTCTTGGCCGGACAAACGAATACATAGTTTCGCGCGGAGAGTATATTATGGGCCGGATAATGGCTGAGTACTTGGGCTGGGAGTTCATTGACGCGGCACAGGTGATAATCTTCAACCGCGACGGAACCCTGAACGCCGAGAAGTCCATCGCCGCAGTGCAGGAAGTCCTGAGCAGCGTAGAACACGCGGTGATACCCGGCTTCTACGGCACTGTCTCCGGCAACAACATCAAGACCTTCGAGCGCGGAGGAGGCGACGCGACGGGAGCAGTGATAGCCCTTGCCCTGAAAGCTGACAAGTACGAGAAGTGGGCGGAAGCTACGGAGATATTCAGCGCAGACCCTGCAATAGTCCCGAATCCCGAGATAATACGCAATATAACCTTTGCCGAGCTCAAAGAGCTGACATACATGGGCATCAAAGTGGTCTACGAGGACGTTATCCTGCTTATGCACGATGCCGGCATCCCGATACTTATCCGCAACATTCACCACCCTGACGACAGAGGCACGCTGATAACTAAGGAGCTTCCGGAAGATTCGCATAGGGGAGTAGCCGCGTGCATAGCCGGGCGCAGGAAGTACAAGGTTATACACATCCACAAGTTCGGGCTGAACAGGACGGTAGGGATAGGGCGAAAAGTCTTCGGGATATTCTCCGACAGGAACATTTCCTGCGAGCATTACCTGTCAGGAATCTACCAGTTCTCGATAGCGGTGAAGAGTCCGCTGTTCGACCTGAAGAGGGCAGAGATCATCAAGGAGCTCGAGGACGCAATCAAGCCTGAGGCTATCGAGGTGCGCAATGACTTGTCCGTGATAGCTGTAATCGGTCAGGGGATGGGGACAGTTCACGGGATCTTCGCGCGGATCTTCAACGCACTTGCCGGAGCACACATCAAGGTGAGGCTTGTCGAGCAGGGGGGCGATGACCTGAATATCCTGCTGGGGGTCTACGACGAGGACTTTGAGAATGCGGTCAGGGCAATCTACGACGCAGTGATAACGCACAGCGAGCAATAAGGCAGCAAGAGCACAATCCCTCCTGAACTTTTGGGAGGGTAAATTTTTAGTTGTATAATTCCCTCCGAATATCACAAACTTTACCCGGAGGTACGAATCTCTTAATGCCCTACAACTTTGCTGACATAGAATCCAAGTGGCAGGCACGCTGGAATGCCTCACACTGCTTCGAATCCCGCACCGACCCAACGCGCGAAAAATTCTTCTGCCTCGAAATGTTCCCCTACCCGTCAGGTGCTCTACACATGGGACACATACGCAACTACTCCATCGGCGACGTGTTAGCCCGCTTCTTCCGCAAGAACGGCAAGAACGTCCTCTACACCATCGGCTTCGACAGTTTCGGAATGCCCGCAGAAAACGCCGCCCTGAAGTACAAGACCAAGCCCCACGACTGGACGCTGTCCAACATCGCCTACATGACTGAGCAGCTCAAGCGCATGGGCTACAGCTACGACTGGCGGCGCGAAGCTATAACCTGCCTGCCCGAGTATTACCGCTGGAATCAGTGGATATTCCTGCAGATGTACAAGCGCGGCATAGTCTACCAGAAGGAAGCTCCAGTGAACTGGTGCGACACTTGCGGCACTGTCCTTGCGAACGAGCAGGTCGTTGACGGCGGATGCTGGAGGTGCGGAAGCCCTGTGCACAAGAAGAACCTCAAGCAGTGGTTCATCAAGATTACGGACTACGCGCAGGAGCTCCTAGACGACATCGAGAAGGATTTAGACGGCTGGCCGAGACGAGTCCGCATAATGCAGACCAACTGGATAGGCAGGTCTGAAGGTGCGCGGCTGTCCTTCAAGATTCCCGAGCTGGACTATGAGCTTGAGGCTTTCACGACGCGTTTCGACACGATTTACGGCGTAACGTTCATTGCACTAGCACCCGAGCACGAGCTCGTGAAGAAGATGCAGGCCGCCATGAAGCCTGAGGACGCACAGAAGCTCGCTGAGTTCGTGAAGCAGACGGCGGCTCAGTCATCCATCGAGAGGAGCGACGCAGGAGCAGAGAAGCTCGGCTTCAAGACTCCGTTCTTCGGCATCAACCCTGTTACCGGCAAGCAGATTCCCATCTGGGTAGCTAACTACATCCTCATCGATTACGGCACCGGCGCGATAATGGGTGTCCCTGCCCACGACGGACGCGACTTCGACTTTGCGCGCAAGTACGGCATCTCCGTTATCCCCGTCATCAACCCGGCAGACGGCGAGCCTCTTGACGGCGAAACGCTGTCTCATGCGTTCGAGGACGATGGCATAGTCTGTAATTCAGGAAAATTCGACGGAATGAAGACAGCCGACGCAATCCCCGCAATGATTGACTGGGGAGAAAAGGAAGGCTACTGCAAGCGTGAGGTCAACTTCAAGCTGAGGGACTGGCTGATTTCGCGCCAGAGATACTGGGGAACGCCGATACCGTTCGTGTACTGCGACAAGTGCGGAGTCGTTCCTGTACCTGAAGACCAGCTCCCCGTCCGTCTCCCTGAAGATGTTGAGGTTAAGGAGGTCGGACATTCACCGCTTCTCGACCTGCCTGACTTCCTCAACACTACCTGCCCGCACTGCGGAGGCCCGGCACGCCGCGAGGCTGATACGATGGACACGTTCTTCTGCTCGTCGTGGTACTTCGACAGGTACTGCTCGCCCGGAGACACGCGCGCACCCTTCGAGAAGTCCGACGTGGATTACTGGATGCCGGTTGACCAGTACATCGGCGGAATCGAGCACGCGTGCCTTCACCTGATTTACGCGCGGTTCTTCGCGAAGTTCCTCACGGACATCGGCCTCACGGATTACCGCGAACCCTTCACCCGCCTGCTCACTCAGGGAATGGTCATCAAGGACGGCGCGAAGATGTCGAAGTCTCTGGGCAACACCGTAGACCCCACCGAGATGGTCAAGAAGTTCGGCGCGGACACAATAAGGCTGTTCATTCTTTTCGCCGCACCGCCGAATAATGACCTGGAGTGGTCAGACCGCAACGTCGAGGGCGCGCATCGCTTCCTTAATAGGGTATGGCGTTACGTCGAGGACAACGCGGCCAAGCTCAAGGAGTACGGCAAGGTCATCCCGATGAGCGAGCTGAAGGACGCACAATTGAGGGATCTCAAGCGGAAGATTCACACGACCATCAAGGACGTTACCCACGACATCAGCGACGAGAAGCAGTTCAACACCGCGATAGCCCGCCTTATGGAGCTCACGAACGCCATCTACTCCGCGAACGGCGACTCGCCCGAAGCATGGGAGCTCAGGCGCGAAGCTGTTGACGTTCTGCTGAACTGCCTGTCCCCCTTCTGCCCGCACATCACTGAGGAGCTCTGGGAGATGCTCGGTCATGAAAACATGCTCTGCGCGGAATCTTGGCCTGCTGTCGATGAGTCGTCGCTCACGAAAGACAGCGTTACAATCGTCGTGCAGATAAACGGCAAGGTTCGCGGAAAGTTCGAGCGTCCTGCAGGAATGGACAGGGATGAGCTTCAGGCAAGCATTCTGTCTGAGGGCTACATTGCCGAGAGGATTGCAGGTAAAGACCTCGTGAAGGTCATAGTTGTGCCCGACAAGCTCGTGAACATTGTGGTGAAGGGTTAAGTTCTCCGTAAAGCAGTCTCCTGCTCAGAGATGGGCGGGAGATTTTTTGCGGCGTTAAAGAATTGCCCGCCTCCTCCGAAAATACACACATCAGGAGGAAAAACACAATGGCAAATATACACAAAGGTTTCACGTTGATCGAGATACTGATAGTGGTAACATTCACGGGAGTACTGAGCACAGTACTGACTTTGTCGAACATCAACGCAGAGACGACAGCTCAGGCAAGGCGTGTAATCAGCAGGCTGCAGAGCGCGAGAGTGGCGGTATTATCGGGGCAGAGGGACGGAAAGAAGGCAGTGAGAGTTTTCGACGGATGCATGATACTGAGGACGGAAGACGGACTTTACGCGGGATGCGAGCTTGATGACAACGAATGGATGAGGAGCAAGCTGGCGGACAGGGCAGAAGTTGCCGGGCTTCTCGAACGCGACATGAAGACACCGTACACCAGCGGCGGGGAAGTGTGGATACAGATTCTTTCTTCGGAAAGTTAGGGGATGAAGGGGGCTCAAGCAGCCTCCTTATTTTATAATTCCCCCTGAGGTGATAAGACTTGCCGCACATAACCGCAATAGAGTATTCTGAAGCACAGAGAAGGCAGCTAGCGGAACTTCTGGGGGAGCTCGCCAAGAAGGGCTGGCCTCTCTCCGCAAAGTATGACGCGCAGACTTTCCCGTCATGGCAGGAAATGTTCAGCACAATCATTCAGCCGGGACTGTTCGCCGAGCGTGAAGCAGTGGTCGTCGAAGGAGCAGAGACGCTGGGAGATTTTCCTGAGACGCTGTCATCACTTCTTGAGGACGACAAAGCCGACACGCAGATTGTTCTGGTTTTCACGACGGACACCAAGACCCTAAAGCCCATAGCCTCAGCAATCACCATCATCAAGCCGGAAGCACAGATTCCCCCGTGGAAGCGTCAGAGCTGGCTGATGGACATCGCGAAGTCCGAGAAGTTCAAGCTCTCGCCTGATGCGGCACAGTTACTTGCGGACAGCATAGAGTCTCAGGAGGAACTGCGCAACGAAGTCCTGAAGCTCGGTCTTTACGCTGAAGGCAGAGAGATAACACAGTCGGACGTTGAAGCGTTGTCGTTCGACGAGGGAGGGCGCGCACAGATGATGTTGATTGACGGAGTGTGCGACAACAAGCCCCGCGACGTTGCACGGGCGATACGCTACCTGCGAACAGACTCGATCCTTCAGCCACTCGCCGCAATCACCAACCGTCTGCGTCCGGCGTTCATCATGTCGTGTTTTCCCGAACGACAGTACACAGAAGCCCTCAAAGCGACGGACAATGACCCCGTGAAGAAGAAGTACGCGGTGGGGAAGTCCCGAAGCGCGCTGAAGCATTACGGGGCAGAACGAATCAAACGCTTCATGCTCGGAGCAATCCGGCTGTCGTTCCTCGAGAAGACATCAAGAGCGGAAGGCTGGCAGGGCTTCGAGCTGATAATCTGGGAACTTATGGCGAAAGTTTAGCCGATAATCTATGTGTGTCTCGTTACGCAAAAGTTAATAGGGGAGGCGGTATCTAGTATAATATACGTACCCAAAGCACAAGGAGGTGTAGATCATGCAGGTAACATCAATGCTGTCGGCAGGATATTTGCAGCCAATGATGCAGAGTTCCCGCACAACGCAGAAGGCTGACCAGTACCGTCAGGCAAAGGAGCAGGAGATTCTCGCGGAGGAGCAGAACATTCGTGCCCGTCTCGGGAGTTCTGCGGAGGTTCACACGGTGTACCAGTACGCGATAGGTGAGGACGGCCGCCGGTACATCACGGGCGCGTCAATCACCATGAAGGGTACTGAGGAACAGCTCAGCCGCGTGAACGGAGGAATAACGAGCGAGGACATCAAGACAGGACAGCAGGAAGTCAGCGACGCTCAGGACAAGGACGGCCGCGAGTCAGAGCAGACACAGAACATCCTTGAGGAGGAGTCCGGCAAACAGGCAGCTTCACGCAGAGAGGACAAAGCCGACGACGAAGAGGAAGCCCAGATCCACGAGCTCGAGCAGACGGAACGTGAAGTCATAGCCCACGAGGCGGCCCACAAAGCAGCAGCAGGGGAGTTCGGGGGAGCAATAAGCTACACGTACACTGAAGGCCCGGACGGAAAACGCTACATTACGGGCGGGGAAGTTCCCATAAAGATGAAGCAGGGAGCTACACCCGAAGAGACCATCAGGAACATGCAGCAGGTTCAGGCGGCGGCGAATGCTCCCGCAGACCCGAGCGGCCAGGACAGAAGCGTAGCGGCACGTGCGGCGGCGTTAGCGGCGAAGGCAAGGGCACAGCTCTCGCGTGAGGACAAGGAAGAAGAGGACGGCGAACAGCACCCCTCGAAGGTCGCGGAAGGCACGCCGATTTTCGCTGGTGCGGACGAAGAGGAGACAGACCCGAACAAGAACGGAGTAGCGTCAGTACTGGCGGCGGTTGCTGAATACCAGATACAGGGGCTTCTTCCTGCGGCATGAGATTATGACACGGACAACTTTATACGGATGAGAATCCTTCCGGCGATTCGCGCTTAACCGGAGGGATTTTCTGTATAATGAGGCATATTGCGAGGTGCATAATTCATGACTGTATTCCAGCGTATGCTGAACACTCAAGCCTTGATGTTCGTCTACGTAGTTACCGGCATCATCATGGCCAAGACAAAGATACTTAAGCACGAGGGACGCTCCAGCTTCATAAATCTTCTGCTGGACATCACGCTTCCGTGCATGATTCTGGACTCCTTTAACGTTGATATAGGCATTGACGAGCTCATAGCCGCGTGTGAAATTATGGTTATCTCCACAGTCTGCGTAGTGATTGCGTGGTTTATGGGAAAATTCTTGTGGCGCAAAGAGAGCGTAAACCGTTATGCAGTCCTGCAGTTCTCGACTCTCTTCTCGAATGCCGGGAATGCCGGTATGCCGATTGTCGCATCAGTCTTCGGTGCGCAGGGAGTGTTTTACGCGTCATTCTACCTTCTGCCGGTTAGAGTGCTCATCTGGACGCTGGGGCTGTCGCTGTTCGTTGACGGCGGGAACACTAAGGAACGCATGATGATTCTCGCGAAAACTCCTAGCCTCGTTGTGGTGTTCGTTGGCATCGCGTTAATGTTCATGCCGTTCAAGCTGCCGGGAGTTCTGTCCGTCGCCATAAAGAACATCGGGGACATGACCGGCCCGCTGTCGATGATGATAATCGGTGCGGCACTCGGTGAAAGCGATCTGCGTTCGGCGTTCGACGCTGATGCGTTCAAGCTGACAGCTGTAAGGCTGGCGGTGCTCCCGATAATCTACATGGTCTTGATGAAGCTGGCGGGAGTTGATACTTTGCTGTGGCAGGTTGCGGTGGTGCTGACTGCTATGCCTGCGGCGGCGAACACGGAAATCATCGCGGAGATGTACGGCAAGGACTACCAGTTCGCGGCACGGTGCGTTGTTGTCTCGACGATAATATCACTCGTGAGCGTTCCTCTGCTTACCCTACTCTTCTAGCCATGACAGACACAATCACAATCAGAGGCGCGAGGGAGCACAACCTCAAGAACGTTGACCTTGACCTTCCGCGCGGAAAGTTAATCGTTATCACCGGCCCGTCCGGCTCAGGGAAATCGTCTCTGGCGTTCGACACTCTTTACGCTGAGGGGCAGAGAAGGTACGTCGAGAGCTTGTCTGCTTATGCGCGGCAGTTTCTCGGCGTTCAGAAGAAGCCCGACGTTGACGAGATCTCCGGCCTGTCGCCCGCAATCTCAATCGAGCAGAAAGGCACGGGGCACAACCCACGCTCAACCGTCGGGACAGTTACGGAGATATACGACTACTTCAGGCTGTTGTTCGGACGAATCGGAATCCCGCACTGCCCGAAATGTGGAAAGCCCGTACAGCGGCACAGCATCGACGAGATTCTAGGGTACATCCTCGAGCACGAGGACGGAGCGAGAGTCGAGATACTTTCGCCGTTAGTGAGGGGCAAGAAGGGAGAGTTCCGAAACCTCTTCAGCCAGACGCAGGCGAAAGGCTACACGCGCACACGGGTTGACGGCACAACTTATTACCTCGAGGAAGAAATCTCCCTCGACAAGAACAAACGCCACACCATTGAAGCAGTGATTGACCGTCTGAGAGTTTCCGCCGACAAGCGCACGAGGCTGGCGGAGAGCGTTGAAGCCGCGCTGAAATTGTCGGATGGTTACGTGCTTATTGCTCCTGAGGGCAAGGCCGAATACACTATGACCGAGAATTACTCCTGCCCCGACTGTGAAATCTCGATGCCGGAAATAGAGCCCGCATTGTTCTCGTTTAACGTCCCTAAAGGTGCGTGCCCTGACTGCGGAGGACTGGGAAGCCACGAGCATTTTTCGCGGGAGCTTGCGATTGACCCGGAACGTTCCGTGCTCGACGGCGCGGTTATCCCTTGGCGGTCGAAGCCTCACTCAATCACCAAGCTCAACATGTTCGCGGAGAAGCACGGCTGGGACTTGTCGGTAGCGTGGAAGGACCTTTCTCCCGAAGTTCAGGACTTCATCTGGAACGGAAGCGGGGACGAGAAGCTGCCGATGATTTTCGACGAGAAGGGAATAGCCCGCCCGTACATGGGACGCTTTGAGGGCGTAACGGGATGGCTTGAAGCAAAGCTGAAGTGGTTTGCGGACAACGAGAACGTTGCGGACGAGGTTGTGTCTTACCGTGAAGAGGACGTGTGCAAGACCTGCGGAGGGTTACGCTTGCGGCAGGAAGCCCTGAACGTCAAAGTGTCGGGTTACGGCATCGGAGACCTTCTCACTATGCCGGTGGATAAACTCTTGGCCGTCATGAAGTCCCTAACTCTCACCAAGAATGAATCAATAATCATCGGCCAAGTCATGAGCGAAATCCTCAAGAGGTTAGAATTTCTCGTTGATGTCGGAGTAGGTTACCTGTCGTTACTGCGGAGGGCTGACACGCTTTCAGGCGGAGAGTCGCAGAGAATACGCCTCGCAACACAGATAGGCTCTAACCTCAGCGGAGTGCTCTACGTCCTCGACGAACCCACGATAGGCCTTCACTCCCGCGACACGGAGAAGCTGATACGTTCGCTGAAGTCGATCAAGGCACTCGGTAACACCGTAGTAGTCGTCGAGCATGACCGCGACACTATGCAGGCGGCAGACGAACTGATAGAGCTCGGCCCTGAAGCCGGAGAGAACGGAGGCAGGATTCTCTACGCGGGGAGCTATGACGACGTGCTGAAGACTGACGGCCAGACGGCGAGATACCTGCGCGGCGAGGCATCGGGAATCGTGAGGCCTGAAACGCGTCGTTCACCTTCGGGGTGGTTCACGGTGAAGGGTGCGGCACACAACAACCTGAAGCACATTGACGTGAAGATTCCGGCGGGAGTGTTCACGTGCATTAGCGGGGTGTCGGGCTCGGGCAAAAGCTCTCTGGTCTACGATGTTCTGTACAAGGGAATGCGCAGGATGCTTGACCGTGATTTTAGGGAGCGTCCCGGCAAGTTCACCAGCATTGAGGGAGCTGATATGTTCGACAACATCGTTCTTGTCGACCAGTCGCCTATAGGCAGGACTCCGCGCTCAAACCCTGCGACGTACACGGGAGTCTTCTCGCTGATCCGTGAGTTCTTCGCGCAATTGCCGGAAGCCAGAGTGAGGGGCTACAACGCCGGACGGTTCAGCTTCAACGTCAAGGGCGGGCGGTGTGAGGCCTGCGGAGGTGCGGGGAGCGTGAAAACGTCTATGCTGTTCCTGCCGGACATATACTCTGACTGCGAAATCTGTCATGGCACAAGGTACAACCACGAGACGCTGGAGGTGCGCTTCAAGGGGAAGAACATTGCGGACGTTCTGGGGATGACGGTTGACGAGGCTATAGAGTTCTTTGCTGACATCCCGAAGATTGCCGGGAAGCTCAAGGTGATTCAGGACGCGGGGCTGGGGTATATTCAGCTGGGGCAGTCAGCACTGACGCTCTCAGGAGGAGAGGCACAGCGCGTGAAGCTCGCTAAAGAACTGTCGAAGAAGTTCGGAGGTAGGACACTGTACCTGCTTGACGAACCGACGACGGGGCTCTACTACACGGACGTGAAGAAGCTGCTGCAGATTGTTCACAGGATGATCGACAAGAACAAGTGCACAGTGATATTCATTGAGCACAACCTTGACGTATTAATGTCGGCAGATTATATAATTGACTTGGGGCCGGAAGGCGGAGAGGCCGGAGGGGAAATCGTAACCTTCGGGACACCTGAAGAGGTCATTAAGAGCAATACAGGCTATACGGCAAAATTCTTGCAGACATATTCACAGGAGGTATAAAACTTTATGGCAGATTACGAAGTCGCTGACATCGAACTGGCTCAGCACGGACAGAACAAAATCGACTGGGCGTGGCAGTACATGCCCTCCCTGCAGTTCCTCTACAACAAGCACCGCAACGACCAGCCCTTCAAGGGAGCAACAATCGCCGCGTGCCTTCACCTTGAGGCCAAGACCGCAAACCTGCTCATCACCCTCAAGAAGCTCGGTGCACGTGTCGCCGCCTGCGGGAGCAATCCTCTCTCAACGCAGGACGACATCTGCGCCGCCCTCGCAAAGAACGGCGTGAACGTCTACAGCCGTCGCGGAATGTCCACAGAAGAATACTTCTCCAACGTCAAGAAGGTGCTGAACTACAAGCCCAACGTGATTATTGATGACGGAGCTGACCTTGTCGCGACAGTTCACACGGAGATGCAGGACTTGATACCCAACATTCTGGGCAGTTCTGAGGAGACGACATCGGGCGTTAAGCGTCTTAAGGCAATGGCGAATCAGGGAGTGCTGAAGTTCCCTGTTATCGACGTGAACGACGCACTGAGCAAGTACCTTTTCGACAACCGCTATGGTACGGGGCAATCTGTGTGGGACGGCTTCATTCGCACTACTAACATGGTTGTTGCGGGCAAGACCGTCGTAGTTGTGGGTTACGGCTGGTGCGGAAGAGGAGTAGCTATGCGCGCGCAAGGCATGGGGGCACATGTTGTAGTTACGGAGATTGACCCGCACAAAGCCTGCGAGGCACTGATGGACGGCTTCCGCGTAATGAGCATGGAGAAGGCCGCCCGTGTCGGCGACATCTTCCTGACCCTCACGGGGAACATTCATGTCATCCGCCGCGAACACATGATGCTGATGAAGAACGGCGCAGTTCTCGGGAACGCCGGACACTTCGACGTAGAGATAAGCAAGCCCGACCTCGAGGCACTCTCTGACCACATCGAGCACCTGCGCGACAACATCGACACCTACGTGATGAAGGACGGACGCAGGATAAACCTTCTCGGCGAAGGAAGATTGACGAACCTTGCGTGTGCGGACGGACACCCCATCGAGATTATGGACTTGAGCTTCTCGCTTCAGCTCGCCTCAGCACTGCACGTCTACACTCACAAGCTAGAGCCGGGACTTTACCCCGTACCTTACGAGACAGACCGCGCCGTGATGGAGTCGAAACTTGCGGCACTGGGCATCGAGATTGACACGATGACACCTGAACAGACCGCGTACATGAGGAGCTGGCAGGAATAATGGCGACACTCTTCAAGGACGTATACATTGCTGACGGTTCGCGGGCAAAGGCAGAGCGGGTTCACCTTCTGGTCTCGAAGGGCAGGATTGCGGAGATTATTGACGCGTCGCAGACCCCTCCGACTGCAGACAAGATAGTTTCCGGCAGGGGAAGGATGGCGGTGATTCCCGGCTTCGTGAACGCACACACTCACGCGGCGATGACGCTTCTTCGCGGGCTCGGCGAGGAGACACCCTTAATGGAGTGGCTGCAGACACAGATATGGCCTGTGGAGGACAAGCTAACCCCCGAATACATTTACTGGGGAACGCTGGGTGCGATGCTGGAGATGTTATCCACAGGCACGACGTGCTTTGCTGATATGTACTTCGAGATGGACAGGGTAGCTGAGGCCGTGTTAGGTACAGGAATGCGCGCGGCACTCTGCAGGGGCATAACAGCAGGCGAGCCCGGCAAGATAGAGCGTTCGCTGGAGAACAACCTCGAGCTCGCGAAGGCGTATCACGGACGCGAGGGATTAATCACCGTTCAGCTCGGCCCTCATGCTCCGTACACTGTGCCTATGAACTACATGAAGATGATAACCGATGCGGCAAAGTCCAACGGTCTCGGGGTGCACTTCCACTTCTTGGAGACTAAGGGAGAGCTCGACAATCTCGATATGCCCGCAGAAGACTACCTTAACGAGTCCGGCCTTCTTGATGCACCGTATACTGTTCTTGCGCACGCGGTGTACCTTGACCCGTCAGTCTCTCTTCCCGATAATGTTTCTCTCGTGCACAACCCCTGCAGCAACCTGAAGCTCGGGAGCGGGATAATGCCTCTGCCGGAGTGGCTGGACAGGGGGATACCTGTTGCGCTCGGAACAGACGGAGCGTCGAGCAACAACCGCCTCGACATGTGGGAAGAGATGCGCACGGCCGCGCTTCTGCACAAGGGAGCACGGAGAGACCCTGTGTGCGTGTCCGCTCTCGATGTCCTGCGGATGGCGACGTACGAGGGTGCGAGGGCGTTCGGTTTCTCGCAGAAGGGAATGATTCGCGAGGGCTGGTTCGCTGACCTCGTGCTGGTGAACCTCGACAGGCCTCACTACATCGGCGTGAACGAGGAGAACCTAGCGATGTATCTTGTTTACGCGGGGAGTTCTGCGGATGTCGCGGGGACTATGGTCAACGGCCGCTGGCTGTACCGTAACGGCGAGTATCCGACGCTCGATGCGGAAGAGATAGCGGTTAAGGCACGCGAAGCCCGCGAGGCAATAACGAAATAGCGTTTAAGGGGGCAGACTAATCCCTGCTCCCTATCTTTCCCCTAATGTACCCCACAAGATACAGGCTTCCGCACACAACCACAACATCATTCCCGTCATTGCGTGCTTTCTTCAGCGCGTCTTCCGGCAGAGCGAATCCTTCCGGCTCGTTTCTCCACGCCAGCCCCCTCGACGCTCCCAACAACTCATCCGGCACAGCTGCTCTGGGCATTCCCGGCACTGTCGTAACGTACAGCTTCGGGTCAAGCTCACTGCTCATCAGCTCAAGGCATCCCGCGTAGTCCTTGTCCCTCATAGCCGCGTAAACAATCCCGATCTTCTTTCCCGGCCACAGCTCTTTCACGCTCGCGCAGAGGTTCTTCACGCCGTCAAGGTTGTGCCCCCCGTCAAGAACAATGTCAGGGTCATACGCTACAACCTCGAGCCTTCCCGGCCAAAACGCAACAGCCATGCCTTCACGCACAGAAGATACGCTGATGCAGGGCAGGACATTCCTCACGAGCGACAAGGCCGACAGAGCAAGAGCAGCATTCTTCACCTGATAGCTGCCGGTCAGCTTCGTCCTGACTTCCTCAATCTCAAAGCTGCCGTCCGAGAAGCCCAGCGTTACGCCTTCCGGCGAAACATTCACTCCGACTACACGAGCTGATTCGCTCACGACGAACGGCTGAGCTCCCCGCTCCCTGCAGACTTTCTTGAACATAGGGATTAATGACGCGGGATTCCCGGAGAAGCACGCCGGAGTGTCCTTCCTCACAACAGCGAATTTTTCCCCCGCAATGTCCTCAAGCGTCGGGCCGAGATATTCCGTGTGGTCGATTGAGATTGACGCGATAGCTGTACAGATCACGTTGTGCATGGTGTTCGTCGCGTCGAGCTTGCCGCCAAGCCCGGCCTCAACAACTCCCACGTCAACCTTCTTCCGCCTCATCAGCAGGAACGCCCCCGCAGTCAGAAGCTCGAAGTACGACGGCGGGTCTTCGTCCTCACGGATGACGCTCACTGCTTCGTTCACAGCGTCAATCCATTCATCCGCGCTCAGAGGCTGGCCGTCAATGAGCAGCCTCTCTCCCGGGCTCTCGAGGTGCGGGCTCGAGTAGAACGCCGTCTTGTAATGCGATGCCCGCAGCACCGACGAGATGAACGCTCCAGTTGAGCCTTTGCCGTTCGTTCCGACAATGTGAATCGCCTTGAAGGTGTCCTGAGGATTGCCGAGACGTTCAAGCAGCCGCTCTATTCTCTCAAGGCCGGGAATTATTCTGTTGGCGGAATGTCTGTGCAGTAATTCTTCAAGCGTGTCAAATGTGTTCATGGCAGAAAAAATACGGCAGACACCCATTCAAGAGATGCCCGCCGCCGAAAGTCTACTTCTTTGCTGGCGGAAAAGCAAAACTCGTCTTGTAGCCGAGCTTCTTCATCGCATCAACAACAAGACCGGCCTGATACTTGCTTACTCCTCCTTCAACCCAGACCTTCACGTACTTCGAGGCCGGGTTCTGGTACACAACAGCCTTGTAGCCCGCCTTCTTGACCTTCTTTGCGGCCTCCTGAGCTGCTGCCTTAGAGCCGTACGAGCCTATCTGTACCCTCCACTGTTTGTCCATCGGGACAGCGGCGGCTTTCGCGGGTTCGGTCTTCTTGGCCGGAGCTGGCGCGGGTGCTGATGCCTTTGCCGGAGCGGTTATCGGAGGTATAGGTTCGGCAACAGCTAGCGTCTCTGCTTCTTTCTGCGGAGCTTCCTCCACAACCTCAGGAGCAGCAGGCTGCACGGGAGGCAGAGAGGCTTCCTGTTCCTTCTCGCGCTCAGCAATGAGAGCCGGTGCTTCAGCGTACGCCTTCGTTGAAGTTATCTCCGGCGCAGTGTTCATGCCGCTGATGAAGAACTGCCGTCCCGCAAGTATAAGCAGTCCCACAGCCGCAACGCTCACCACTGGCAGGACAATGTCTCCGAATGACGGCAATATACCGCGCTTCTTGATTCCTCTACGCATTCTTGGCCGACGCTCAGTTCCTGCCGGTCGTTCTGTAGTAGGCTGGCTGGTCATATGATCTCTTCAATCCTCCCGGAAATGCCGCGCTTTCCTCGCTCGGTTCTCCTAACGATGCTTCCTGAAAATCTTCCTGAACTATGTTCTTCTTCCTGTTGTACAAGTCCGCTAATGTCCTGTTCCCCGTTCTTATGAGGGGCTGTGGCGGCGTGGGCTGAGGCGGCAGAGGAGGACGGATGCCTATTCTTCCGCCGGTCTGGCCTGTGCCTGCAGGTGTCGTTCCGCTGCCGGGAATTCTTGTCCCGCCGACCGTTCCGCCTGTTGCACCGCTGGTCTTCCTCACGGCCTGTGCTCCCTCAGGGAACGTCGCAATGAGCGTTACGCGCACCTTGTCGCCCAGCGACTCGTCAATAACGTGCCCCCAGATTACCTGCGCGTCCTCGTCGGCCGTCGACTGTATGATGTCCGCCGCCTGCGTCATCTCCTCGAGCGTGATTTCCGGGCCGGTCGTTACGTTGAGGAGCATTCCCTTCGCGCCGGAAAGGTCAAGCGTCATAAGCGGCGAGTGTATAGCCTGCTCTGCGGCCTTGCGGGCACGTCCTTCACCTTCGCCTTCTCCCATGCCCATGATGGCGATCGTTGCACCGCCGTTCTCGGGAGCTTTCAGGATGGTCTTGATGTCCGCAAAGTCCAGGTTGATGAAGCCTTCCTTCGTGATGAGGTCAGTAACTCCCTGCACCGCCTGACGGAGCACCTCATCAACCTTCTTGTACGCGTCGACTATCTTCATCTTTAGGCCGTTGTCGAGCTCAAGCAGCTTCTGGTTCTCGACGATAAGCAGCGCGTCAACGTTCTTCTTGAGCTGTGCGATGCCTTCTTCTGCGGTTGACATACGCTTGCGCATCTCGAACCCGAACGGCTTGGTTACTACGCCGACAACAAGCACTCCCATTTCTTTGGCGGCTTCTGCGATGATGGGTGCAGCTCCTGTTCCTGTCCCTCCGCCCATGCCTGCGGTTACGAACAGCATGTCTGCTCCGTTGATGTATTCGCGGATCTTGTCGATGCTTTCTTTTGCGGCGGCAGCTCCTGTGGCTGGGTTAGCTCCCGCTCCGAGCCCGCGCGTCAGTGCCTCGCCCAGAAGTATCCTGTTGGGGGCACGGTTGGACTCGAGGGCTTTGCGGTCTGTGTTGGCGGCTACGAAATCCACGCCCATTACGTTGGACTCAATTATGTGGTTGAGAGCGTTTCCGCCTCCGCCTCCTACTCCGAAGACTACCAGCTGTTCTGCTTTCTGCGAACTGGTGTCTGTAAGGCTGAATAATTCGTCCTGATTCATTAATTTATTTACCTCCTGCGATATGCGGCGCAACGTATTTTACTGTATTTTTTCAGGCATTACAATTTTGCGCGGCACTAGAACATCTTGCCTATGTCGTGAAGGAATCTCTTGAGCTTATCGCCGACGCTCTCGCGGGGTTCGTCGTCATCGTCGTCGGTTTCTTCTGGTTCCTCGTCCTCTTCCCTGCTGTCGGGCTGGGGTGTCTCCTCTTCGTCCTCTTCCTCATCGGGAATCCCACCAAAGAACCGCGAACGTTTCTTGGGCTGTTCCTGCTGTTCGTCCGACTGCACAGACAGTCCCGGCAGAGGCTGTTCCGGCTTCATGAACACGTAGGGGTCTCTGTCGGTGATCGAGGCATACTTCAGGATTCCGGCCAAGTCAACGTAGGCGGCATTGTCGAGGCCGTCCGGCATGTTGTAGATCGGGCGGTCAGCGATACGCACAGGCATCTGCAGAATGTTCTCCATCATCACGTCAATGCCCGGCATCAAAGCCACTCCGCCGGAAAGAATTATCCCCCCCGGAAAGTTCTGCGGAGTGCATTCGGCCAGCGCGTTGCGGATGTACACGTCAAACAGTTCTTCGAGGCGCGCAACCACCACCTGAAACGCTGTATCTACATCGATGCCCCTGCTCCTGAGTTCGTCCTCGCTGTCGACAAACAGCTTCTTCTTCAGGAACTCAGCTTCCCTCAAAGTCAGGTGAAGCACCATCGCGAGGTCTCTGCTGACGTGTTCGCCGCCGATAGGAATGCTCGTTACGTGGAAAGCACGCCCGCCCCTGTAGAGAACGATTCCTGTCGTGCCTCCGCCGATGTTGATGGAGATGCAGCCTACACGCATTTCGTCCTCATAGATTGCCCCCAGAGACGCGGCTAGCGGTTTCAGCACGAGGCCTTTGACGTTGAGGTCTGCTCCCCTTACGCAGCTGACTACGTTCTGCACAAAAGTCATGGGGAAGGTTACTGTCTGAAGCCACACGTCGAGCTTGTTGCCGTTCATGTCCAGCGGGTCATCAACGTTCTGTCCGTCGAGCTCGTAGCGCGTCGGTATCATGTGCAGGGCACAGATGTCGCTCCTCATCGAGACAAGATCCCGCGCCCGCGCTATGACGTTGCGCAGGGCTTCCTCGCTTACTGCTCTGGACTCTCTTCCTCCGAGCGTGATCATGCCGTGCGTCGGCTCGCTCTTCACGTTGTGCGCGTTGAAGGCTACGATGACGTTCTTCAGCCTCTTGGCCGGAACGCCGGTTATGCTCTGTGCTTCCTGCAAGGCTCTCATCACTGACTGCCGGGCGTCAGGAAGATTCACAATTATGCCCTTAGTGATACCCTTTGAAGGTGCTGGTCCGAATCCGATCACTTGAACGGAATCTGGATAGTTCGGGTTCTTCTCCGCAACTATCATGAAAGTTTTGGTTGTACCAATACTCAGCCCTACAATTAGGTTATCCGATTTTCCCGGCATTTTGTCTCAAGTTCCCTTCTTTTGTTGTGTATATCTATAGCTTGCGAAGCACTATTTTGCCCTCGTATGTAGCGTCTATTACATGGTTGCCGCCCTGCTTGATGAGGTCGTCAAACACTCTGTCTATCGAGGCTCCTATCTCCTGTCCGTCGTACTTTCTGCGCTGAAGGTAAAGCTCGAACCTCTGTCTTCCGTGAGCCAGCTTCAGCACGAACAAGTCCATTCCTGCACGGCGTTCCCACGTGATTTCCTGCGCGGCATCAAACCAACGGTAGCCCCTGAACTCCTCGAGGAACGAGTCGATAACTTCCGTCGATATCGGCGACGCGAACACTCCGAACGTCGGCGGCTGTACGCTCACGTCTCCTGTTCCTCCGTCCTCCGGGACTTTCCAGACCAGAGAACCGGCTTCCGCTTCGCTGGGTCTTCCCGGTTCGTAGAGCCACATCTTGCGGTCTCTGGAGATGCACCAGATTTTTCCGCGCCACTCGACTTTAACCCAAGCCTTCAGCCACTCAATGCGCGTCCTGAAGTTCCCCAAGCCCTCCATTTTCGTCTCTACGATGACGGGCATATCACGCTCGAGAAAATCCTTCATGCCCTTAGAGTCCCTGATCAGGTACGGCCAGAACGTCAGGCATCTCTGCGGAAAAACCTCCCACAGCCTGCGCTCCAGTGCCTGAGACTGCGCTTCCACCTTGTAGTCCTTAAGGGTGAACCAAAAACGGTATTCGTATATGCGTGTCATACATCCTATCAGCATAACAAGCACGATAAGTTTACGGCGCACAATTTCTCACGACACGCTGAAACACGGGTCAAGTATCTTTATCTCAGGCTCAAGCCGTATTCCCGTGCTGTCAAACACTCTCTGCGAGCACTGCTTCACCAGCTCCATGATGTCCGAACTGGTTGCGTGTCCCCTGTTCAGGATGAAGTTCGCGTGAACGTCCGACACAACAGCATCGCCTGCACGCAAGCCCTTGCACCCTGCTTCGTCGAGGAGTTTTCCGGCGGAATTGCCGTCGGGGTTCTTGAAGGTACAGCCTGCGTTGCGGAGGCCGTGAGGCTGAGTCCCGCGCCTGAGAAGATAGCTCTCCAGAACGTCAGCGTCTTTCGGCGTTGCTTTCCTGAAGGTCATACGGGCAGAAACTATCACGCGCTTTTCTCCGGCCAGCGAACACCTGCGGTAGGAATAAGCTATCTCGTTCGAGTGCCACATCCTTATGCTTCCGTCCGGCTCTACAGCTATAACCTCGTCAAGAAGCTCGCAAACTCCATGACCGCCCGCACCTGCATTCCCCGCGATTGCACCGCCCAAAGTTCCCGGTATCCCCGCCGCAAACTCCATCCCCGCAAGCCCGTGCTCCCGTACTTCCTTCATGAGAAGAGGGAGCTTGAAGCCAGCGTCGATGTCCGCTGTGAGATTCGTCCGCCACTCTATGGCTGTGAGGTTCTGCGTGGAAATTACGATGCCTTTGACGAGGCCGTCGGGGAAAAGTACATTGCTTCCTCCTCCAAGAACATATACGGGGCAGCCTTCCTTTACTGCTTCAGCAAAAAGTATGTGCATCTGCTCGATGGTCGAAGGAGCTGCGAAAAATTCAGCCTCGCCGCCCACACCAAGCGTGCACAACGGAGAAAGCGGCACGTTCTTGTGTATCGTTATGTCTGGTAAAGTGGTCTGCAGGTTATTCAACAACATAGCGCATTCAATAGTTCCTGATAAATTTTTGGTAATTATACCTTAAACGCTTTAATTCTCCGTCAAAAACTTTTCGCCGAGCTTGTAGACATCCCCTGCTCCCATAGTCAGCAGAATATCTCCGGGCTTCAGAGCGTCCTTAAGCAGTGCAGGAATTTCCGCAAATTCTGCAGGCTTTACGCTTTCGGGAGCGAGCTTGATTATCTCCTCAGAGCTGCCCGCCTCTATCTCGTCTTCACCAGCCGAGAACACCGGCAGAACGTACGCGCTGTCAGCCTGTCCGAGAGACTGCGCAATGTATCCCGCGAATTTCGCCGTACGCGAATACCTGTGCGGCTGGTACACAACTACGAGCCTTCTGTCAGGGTAAATGTTCCGCACAGCACGTATCGTCGCGTGAATCTCCGACGGGTGGTGAGCGTAGTCATCCATCACGAGAATGTCGCCGCTGGTTATGCCCTTGACCTGCATCCGGCGTTCCGAACCGTGAAAGTCCTTCAGTATCGCCGCAGACAGCTCGAAGTCTATCCCGCAGATGTCCGCCGAAGCTATTGCCGCGAGTGCGTTCATGATGTTGTGCTCTCCGCTCACAGTGAGTTCAAGCCGCCCCAAGAAGTGTCCTTCACGTGCAACACTGCAGGAGATTCCTCCGCCGTTCATGTGAATAATGTTGTACGCGCCCCAGTCGCGGCCCTTCCCCCAGCCGTAACGTACTATCTTGCCGCGCGTCTTGCTGCAGAGCTCGTAGACCTGCGATGCTCCTTCGTCCTCAGCGCACATCACGAGCGTCCCGCCTTCCTTGCGTCCGTCCGCAAACCTCGTGAACGCCTGAATCACTGCTTCGCGCGTCGGGTAATGGTCGACGTGATCCCAGTCCGCGTTGGTGATGACTGCTATTGACGGGTGGAAGAGCTCAAACGTTCCGTCGGACTCGTCGAGCTCCGCGATGAAGTGTTCTCCTTTGCCGGAAACTGCGTTGCTCCCGATGTCCGGGACGTTCGCGCCGACGTAGATTGTCGGGTCAAGCTCAGCCTTCAAGAAGATTAGGCCGGTCATTGATGTTGTTGTGGTCTTGCCGTGAGCTCCGGCTATGCCGATGCCGTACGACTTGTTGAACAGCGAGCTCAAAGCCTGTGCGCGGGAGAATATCTTGAGGCCGTGCTCTTGTGCGAAAGTTACTTCTTCGTTGTCGCGGTGGACTGCTGAGCTGAGGATCAATGCGTCAGGGCTGAGGCTGGTGATGTGAGTGTGAGAATGCCCGATCATACAGGGAATGCCGTTCAGGTCGTAATGCGGCTCGCAGAGATCACAGCCGGAGACATCTAGCCCGTCAGCCCGCAAGAGCTTGGCGAGCGCGCTCATTCCAGCACCGCCGATGCCCATAAGGTGGACGCGCTGTACGTTATTCATCATGCTTACACCCCTAAGTTTTGTGATGGTTGAATGAGCTATTGTAACATGACAAAAAAATTACCCCCGCATTTTCGGCAGGGGGAAGCACCTCAGAACGTCATCAGTTCCGGCGGTTCTAGGCTTGTGCTCATGTACTCAACGAAGTCGGCGATTTTGTCTGCCGCTATGTACGGTGCCTGAAGCCTGACGGGAACGGGGCTGTTTGTGCTGATGAAGAGCAGGTCTCCTTTGCCGGTGAGTTTCGCGGCATCCGCAGTGTCGATGATGTTGCGGGAGTCTGCTGCTGAACTCAGTGTGAAGGCCGCTCTTGCGGGGAAGACTGACTTCATCATCGAGGGCAGAATGTCCACTGAGGGCTTCTGCGCAGAGACGATCATGTGTATTCCAGCTCCGCCTGACTTGCGAGCCAGCTTGATGATGAGACCGCTGAAGTCGTTATCCGCCGCGTACACGAGGTCAGAGAGTTCGCCGATAATTATCACTATCTCGGGAATCCTTCTGGACTTGGGAACTTTTCGGTTGTAGGCCTCGATGTTCTTGGCCTTCTCCTGCGCGAAGTCTGCCGTCCTCTTGTCCATCTCGGCACACGCCCACTCGAGAGCTTTGCGGGCAGTGTCGAGCGTGCTGACTGGTTCGGCGAGCAGGTGAGGAAGCTTCTCGTAGCCGGAGAAGTCGGAATGCTCCGTGTCGATGAGCAGGAGCTTGAGCTCGTCAGGAGTTTTTACCGAGCACAGGCTGACGATGCACGTGTTCACGAACGTAGTGCGCCCCGAGCCCTCTCCTCCTGCGGCCAAGAGATTAGGCATGTCCTCGAGCCCCTTGACCAAGACACGCCCTCCCGTCCTCACGCCCAACGGCAGGGGCAGACGCGCCGCAGTGTTGATGAACTCGCCGGACTCTATGAGGCTGCGGAGGGTTACGGTCTTGCGTTCAGCCGCCGGGACCTCAACGCCGACGTAATGCGTCCCGAGTATCGGTGCTTCGATGCGAACGGTCATGACGGCCAAGTCCATCGCAATTTCCTCGTCGAGGCCGGAGATCTTGCTTATCTTTGTGCCCGGAGCAAGCTCGAGCTTGTACTGTACAACCGAAGGCCCTGCCGCTGTCTGTGCAACGTTCGCACTTATCCCGAAGTTCTTGAGGGTGGTGATTATCGTCCTGCCTTGCTTCTCCGAATCACGCTGAAGACTGCGCGACGCATCGAACCTCGAACGTTCGCCGAAGATTTCCGGCGGAGGAGGGAAGACAGCTTCATCGCGCCTTGTTCTTGCTTGGGGTTTCGGAGAGTCGGTGTCAGGAGTTGCCGTGCCGTCAGGGAACGTAATTTCAGGGAGAGGACGGCGGGCTTTGCGGGGGCGCGGCGGTGTCGCGGGAGCTTTGCGTCTCGGGGTCTCCGTCGTTCCTGCGTCGATCATCGCAAGTGCGTCGTCAATAATCTCTATGGCCTTCTGTCCTGTCCTGAGTTTCGGTGCAGGGCGGGGGCTAGCGGGCATCTCGATTTCTGGCAGCTCAATCTGCGCGGAGTCTTCTTCGTCGTCCTGAGAGGCGGGCTTGAGCTTGGGCGAAGGTACGCTCTCTGTGAACAGTATGCTTTCCGGCGTGTCGGGCTCGTAGTCCTCACGTTCACGACGGCGGGGCTTGGGCTTCCTCCGCCTGAAACGCCATGACGGAAGCGCAGGAAGAGTCAGCCTGAGGATTCGCGACCCGTAGAACACTGCCGACAGAACGAACGACCCGGCAACCAGCAGCAGGGTGATGAACGTTCCGATGTTGAGGACAAAGAACTTCGCCAGCCCGCTCCCGAAAGAACCCGGGCGGAACAGAGTCATCTGCGACTCCCAGCCCGTCTCGCGGAGGAAGCCCAGCATGAACGCAAACGATATGTACAGCTGAACCGTTCCCAGAACCTGACGGGGAAGTCTGGGTATCCTGAACCTCATCAGCTTTGCGATGCAGACATACATCAGGAACAGCAGAAGCACAATCACTGCTCCTCCCCACGTTTCGCGCAGGGATTTTCCCCATTCGCGCCCGCCTTCGCCCGTTAATGAGCTGTCGAACAACGCAAGCATAAAGTATATGCACGCAACTATCAGCACGAACAGGAACAATTCTGTCCAGCTGCCTTTTCCGCTGTCCTGCCTCCTTCTTGCCACGTTACGCACCTCCCTCAACGCTCAGAGCGTACCTGCTTGATGTTGCGCTGGTGTTCCGCGCTGGTCTTCGCGAAGTGGTGGTAGCCGCTCTTGTCCGCAACGTAGTACAGGTACTCGTTGTCTTCCGGGTCAAGCGCAGCTCCCCACGCCTCAACGCCGGGAACACATATCGGTCTCGGAGGAAGGCCGGGAATCTTGTAGGTGTTGTACGGCGAATCAATCTCCAAGTCCTTATACAGCACGCGCGTGAGCTTCCTGCCCTTCAGCCTCCACGCGTAGACTACAGTAGCATCAATCTGCAGCTTCATATTCCTGCGGAGCCTGTTGTGTATAACTCCGGCAACTGTACGGCACTCCGCGTCATGCAGAACTTCACGCTCAACCATTGCGGCGACTATCGAGGCTTCCTGAACGTCACGCGAGGTCAGCTTGTGTTCGCTGATGAAGTCTCCCCAGTGATTCCACCACGCGGAGGCTGAGACGTTCACGAGTTCGTCGGCGTTGCGGTCAACGAGCATGTATGTTTCCGGCATGAGGAAAGCAACACGGGTCTCTTCGTCTTCAGGGAGGGCTGAGAGGAGGTCTGCCATTTTCGGGGGATAGTTTTTGTTGTTGAGCAGTGCTTCACAGAATGCTTTGCGGGTAATTTTCCTGTCCTGGCTCTCGAGGGACTCTATCACCGCGAAGACATCAAGTCCCGGCACAATCTGCGCCTTGAGGAGAGCGGGCTTTACCGTCCGAAGCTGCCGGGCCAAGTTCCACGCGTCAGACGGAACTACCGCGTAATGTCCGGCCTTGATTCTTCTGTCGATGCCGAATTTCACCATCCACTTTGACAGGTCGGCGGGAGAACCTCTGAGCAGTGCTCCCTGAATCTCGAAGGCACGGGCGGCCTGAGCGGCGGTCATTCCGTTTTCGACGGAGACGCTGACCTTTGCACCCTCAGGTATGGGTATGATTTCTTCCCAGAACTCTGAAGGCCTCTTGAGGTAGTATGAGGCAAAGGCACTTCCCACTGCCGCAACGGTTATGATTATGAGAAAGATTCCCTTGATGACGGAGAGCCGTCCGCTCTTCTTTTTGCGTTTGCGTGAATTATTCTGCAAGTTGAAAGCACATCCTGTTAGTTTTTGCGCCCTATTATAGCAACAAAAGGATGTGCCTTGCGTTTTTCGGTGTAGCGTGGGTTAGTCGTCGTTGTCTTCGTCGCTTCTTGGGGGAGTATCGGAGGTTCTGACTCTTCCGCCGATCGAAGCTAAGATGACGTAGTGCGGGTCGCCCCTGCCTCTGACAGCGATTGTTCCGCCCTTAGAGTAGGCACTGGACGAGTATGAGTACTCGATATTTGCGTTGTTCACCGTGTAGGAACATCCCCGACTTGCCTCAAGGACTTCCTCGCGCCCCTCAGAGCCGTAAGGCAGTCTCATCCACGTTATCTTGATGCTCTGCGACTCGACAGCCAGCGTGAAATTGGAGTGAAGGTTGTCTGCCTTCACCATGCTGCTGGTGATGAACTTCGCTACCTTTGCGGCTTCGTTGACCGATGTCTGCCGGGAAAAATCCGTGTTCAGCGACGTAACTCCGGCAATAAGCGCAAGTATCGCCAATCCTGCTATAAGTTCAACGAGTGTTAATGCAGAACGCTTCATGTTACCCTCCCAGTAAACGATCATAATGGCCAAAGCCAGCGGCTTCACGGTAATTTTATGGGGAAGTACGGGAAAAGTAAAGCATTGACGGGCTAGCATTTATGATTATTGCCTCCGCTGTAAACTGTACTAACATTGCGGCGGAGGTGTTTCGTTATCATGGAGAAGTACAGAATAGGACTCGTTCCAGGCCCGGTAACTGTCCCCGAAAACATCCGCGCGGCATGGAGCAGTGATTACGGCAGCTCAGACCTCGAGGAAGAGTTCTTCACTCTCTACAGGGACAACCAGTCTCTTACACAGCAATTGCTTCACACGAACAGCGACATCGTGATAACTTCCGGCGAAGCAATGTCCGTCCTCTGGGCGGCTCTCAAGTGCACCCTCAGACCCGGCGAAAAGCTGCTCGCAGTCTCGTCGGGACTCTTTGGCGACGGATTCTGCGACATGGCACGGAGCTTCGGTGCTGACGCTATCGTCTGCGTGTTCCAGTACGACGACGTGCCCAATCCCCAGAAGGTTCGCGAGTACGCAAAACGTTTCCGCCCGAAGGTCATCACCGCCGTTCACTGCGAGACACCGAGCGGGACGCTCACGCCCTGCCTCGAAGAACTGGGGAGCATTGCCCACGAGTACGGCGCGCTGTTCGTCGTGGACTTCGTCTCGAGCGCGGGAGGTGCTCCGCTCGACGTTGACGCGTGCGGGATAGACATCGGCCTTCTCGGAAGCCAGAAGGTTCTTTCCCTCACGTCATCCCTCTCAATCTCCAGCATATCGCCCCGTGCATGGGAAGTCATCGAGGACGTGAACTATCAGGGCTACGAGGCATATTCCGGGTGGCGCAACGTTCCCGCCGTTCACTACATGCCATACTCCCACGACTGGCACAGCATGAAGGCTCTTAATATCTCCCTCAACGCGATAATGTCAGAGGGAATGAACGAGGTATTAACGCGTCATGAGAAGGCTGCTCAGCTGTGCAGGGACATGGGCAGGCGCATCGGCCTCAAGCTCTACCCCAAGCGTGAAGACATCTGCTCGCCGACAGTTACGGCGTTCTGTGTGCCTGACGGGTGGTCTTGGCCGGAACTTGACGCGGCGTTCAGGAGCAAAGGGCTCGTTGTCGGAGGGAATTACGGTGAGCTGTCCGGCAAAGTCTTCCGCATCGGGCACATGGGTTCTCAGGCAAGGTCTGAACTCGTCGAGGAAGGCATGAATATTATCGCTGAGGTTCTGCACTAAATCTTTACTGGTAATATAATAAGGCGCATATCTCTCAATAATTCTCAAAGGAGCATGATTTATGTGCCTGACGACTCACGCAGAAACTTCGTAGATACCATCAAGCAGCTCGGCGGAAACTCTATCCTTCTGCGCACCATCGGAGGACGCTACGAGACGCTGTACGTATCGCCCGAATACTCCGCAATGATGGAGGACTCCGAAGAAGCCTCTGCAAGCTATGACGTTATGCGGGACATTGACGAAGTGATTTACCACGAGGACAGGGAGCTCGCCCAGTACATGCTCAAGCACTGCGAAGCTCCCGACAAGTCCAGAAGCATACAGATCCGCAAGGTTACCGCAAAGCACAACGTCATCTGGTGCGACGTGCGCTGTTCACGCGTATCTTCAGGCGAAGACGAGTACCTGTACATGACCTTCAGCGACATCACCCTCTTCAAGAGCTACGAGGAGAAGATTCGCACCAGTTATGACTCGCTGGGGCAGACGTTCTACCATCAGGACGAGCACACACTGGCGATGTTCAGGGTTGACCTGACGCTTGACCACGTCGACGAGGCGCGCGGTAAAGACCTCTTCAGCCACGACCGCGAAGAGCCGGTGTACTCCGAGCTGATACGGCGCAGGGCCAGGCACTACATAAACTTCATGGAGCGCAAGAAGTTCCTTGATACTTTCAGCGTAAATTCACTGCTTGATGTTTACGTCAAGAGCAGGATCGGCATAAAGCAGGTCTTGTTGTCCAGGCGCGAGAAGGGCATAATCTCCTACGTCGAAATCTCCGCAATGATGACACGCAACCCCCTCAACGGGCACGTTATAGCGTTCATTACGGAAAGGGAATGCAACGACACCAAAGCCTATCAGACGATCGTGGACAAGATACTGTCCCGTCAGTTCGAGATGATCGCGTATATGTCTCTGGGAAGGTACACAATAACTGTGAGCACACCTCTCGCCGAAGGAAGCATAATCCCCAAGTCCGAGCACAACATCTTCAACAGTTACGTTCATGACGAGATACTACCTATACTTCACGGGACGGACGAGCAGAGGCAGTCGATGGCTCTCGCGCTAGGGCCGGACTCGATAGCTTTCGGGACGCAGAAGGATTCGCTGTACGAGGTAAACATTGTGTGCGACATTGACGGCGGAACATTCTACAAGCAGTTCAACTTCTACGCGGTCAACCCGGGCTTCTACATCATACTTGTTGCTGACACGACGAGGCTTCACCGCGAGCAGGAGGAACGCAGCCGACAGCTTGAGGACGCACTAGCCCTCGCGAAAGCAGCAACCGAGCAGGCACGCCGCGCGAACAGTGCCAAGAGCGAATTTCTCGCCAACATGTCGCATGAGATTCGTACGCCGATTAACGCTGTTTTAGGCATGAACGAGATGATTATCAGGGAGAGCACCAACAGCCGCATCACCACCTACGCCCGCAACATCGAGAGCGCAGGACGTAACCTTCTTTCAATCATCAACGACATTCTTGACTTCAGCAAGATTGAGGCCGGAAAGATGGAGATTTCGGAGGCAGACTACAAGCTCAGCTCCGTGCTCAACGACGTAACGAACATGATAGTGTTCAAGGCGCGGCAGAAGGACTTGCAGTTCACGGTGAACGTTGACGAGGCACTGCCGGACGGACTTTTCGGCGACGAAGTCAGGGTGAGGCAGGTTATCACGAACATCCTCAACAACGCCGTGAAGTACACCCATGAAGGCAGCGTAACAATGGACGTGAGCGGCGAGATGACTGCGGAGGAGAGCATTGAGCTCGTGATACGCATAACGGACACGGGCATCGGCATCAAGGAAGACGACCTGCCCAAGCTGTTCAAGAAGTTCGAGCGGGTTGACCTCGTCAAGAACAACACAGTAGAGGGCACGGGGCTCGGCCTGTCGATAACGCAGAACCTCCTGCGTATGATGGGCGGACATGTCAGCGTTGAGAGCGTTTACGGTCAGGGCTCGACGTTCACGATTCACCTTCCGCAGAAAATCATCTCTCCCGAACCCATCGGCAACTTCCACGAAAAGTTTGAGCGTTACGTCCACGCCCTCAAGGCCTACAGGGAGTCCTTCAAAGCTCCTGATGCGTTCCTTCTTGTCGTCGACGATACGGACATGAACTTGACGGTGATTGAGGGGCTGCTCAGCAAGACGGAGATAAACCTTGACACAGCATCGAGCGGACAGGAAGCACTGGGCTTCACGACACAGAAGAAGTACGACCTGATTCTGATGGATCACCGTATGCCCGGAATGGACGGAACCCAGACCATGAACAACATCCGTGCGCAGGACGGCGGGCTGAACGCGGACACGCCGATAATCTGCCTGACTGCCGACGCAGTTAGCGGAGCACGAGCAAAGTACATAGAGCAGGGTTTTACTGACTACCTGTCGAAGCCCGTTGACGGCCCGAACCTTGAAGCTGCCCTGATAAAATATCTTCCCGACGAGAAAATCATTGTGCAGGAAGAAGCAGAGGAAGAACAGGCAGAACCGCAGGGACTCTCGCCTCTCGAGGAGTTCTACTCGCAGACTGAGGGGCTGGATTACGCGGAAGCCGTCAAGAACTGCGCGACAGAAGAGATTCTCGCCAAGACCCTGCAGCAGTTCTACAACTCCATAGCCAACAACCTGCGGGACATCAGCAAGTTCTTTGAGGAACAGGACATCCCCAACTACACCATTAAGGTACACGCCCTCAAGAGCTCGGCAAGGTTAATCGGTGCGCAGGAACTCTCCGACATGGCACGGCATCTCGAGGACTGCGGGAACGCCGGGGATCTCGACGAAATTGCGGCCAGGACACCGGCACTCCTTGAACGCTACGGTGAGTATCTCGGCAAGCTCGAACCGCTCTACAAGAAGGACGATGATGCACCGCTGATCGAACCCGAGAGGCTTCATGAGGCATACGAGGCGATAAAGGAATTTACGGCGATGTTCGATAGTGATTCTATAGACGGAATAATATCAATGCTGCGGGAGTACAGGATTCCCAGCGACGAGGCCGAACGCTTCAACGTCATAGCTTCATGTGCGGATGCTGCGGACTGGGGCGGTCTTGAAGAAGCATTGAAGAACGTATAGGAGGGATTGCATGAAGCAGAAAGTTTTGTACGTAAGCGACAGGCCTTCGATGGGAGCAGATATGCTCATCAAGACGCTTGGGGATGAGTTCGAGATTCTGAAGGCACGCAGCAGCGACGAGATAAAGCATGTGCCGGGAATCGTCCTCGTGAATCTGGCCGGGCTCGAGAGTTCGGAGAGGGTAAAGGCTTTCACCGGCGCAAAGATATTCCTTCTGGGCAATCAGGCAGAGGCTGATGCGTCGGACATTGCCGGATCAGAAAAGTTAATCAGGCCGTTCAACGCGAAGGAGATTCGGGAGAAGCTGGAGGGTTTGTCTCAGACAGGAGAGGCGCAGAAGACCTTGCTGCTGGTGGACGATGACGCTGTGATGATTCGGACACTGCGCGAGGGGCTGAGCACGAGCTACAAGGTGCTTCCCGCGAACTCCGGGACGAATGCGCTGAAGATTCTCGAACGCACGAAGCCTGACCTGATTCTGCTGGATTACGAGATGCCGGAAATGACCGGGCCGGAAGTTCTTGCGACTCTCAGGGCTAAGGAGGAGACGGCCGGGATTCCTGTGATGTTCCTTACGGCCAAGAACGACTTGGGGAGCATCTCGCTGATCGAAGCCTTGAAGCCTCAGGGGCACATGCTGAAGACTTTGCCATTACGGGAGATAAAGGCTATCATTCAGAAATTCTTTGACGGAAAGTAGACCACACAGCCCCCTTGCAGTACAGCAGGGGGGATTTGTACTATAATACACTCATCCAAAGTTTTCACAACAATCATCAAGGGAAGGTGTTTATCCACTATGGGGGTACGTAAACCCGAAGATACCCGCAGTTTCGCATTATGTGCGCACGGCGGGGCAGGCAAGACCTCACTGGCCGAAGCAATGCTTTTCGACAACGGCAATATCGGCAGGATGGGCAGTGTCCAGAACGGCAACACAGTAAGCGATTTCCAGTCAGAGGAACAGAAGCGCAGCATCTCAATCTCCACCTCACTAATGACCCTCGAACGCAAAGGCAAAACGTTCTTCGTCCTTGACGCACCCGGCTACGCAGACTTCACCGGCGAAATGAGCGCGGCAATCCGTGTCGCGGACACAGCAGTGATTCTCGTGAGCAGTGTCGGCGGCATCGAGGTACAGACCAGCAAGGCTTGGGAGTACGCAGAGCACCACAACGCTCCTGTGTCGTTCGTGGTCTCGAAGATGGACAGGGAAAATGCAGACTTCGAGAAAGTGCTTGACGACATTCAGAGCCAGTTCTCCAAGAACGCTCTTCCTGTGCTGCTTCCTATCGGGAGTGCGGAGAAGTTCACGGGAGTCGTCGATGTCCTCAAGGGCAAAGCCTACACCTACAAGCCGGACGGGAGCGGAAAATTCACGGAGGGCGAAATTCCTGCGGACTTGGCCGGAGAAGCGGAGAGCGCGCGTGAAGCACTCATTGAAGCCGCCGTCGAGATGGATGATGCTCTGATGGAGAAGTACTTAGAGGGCGAAGCAGTCAGCGAGGCAGACCTTGAACGCACCCTGAAGCTGGCTGTTGCGGCACGAAGGATAATGCCCGTCGTAGCACTCTCAGCGACCGCGAACATCGGAGTTCCGCAGTTCATGGACTTTGTGGCGGACTACTTCCCGTCGCCTGTGGACATCGGAGCTGTCGAGGGTGCAGAGCCCAAGACCGACGCACCTTTCTCCGCACTGTGCTTCAAGGTTATGGCTGATGCGTTCGTCGGGAAGCTGTCGTTCATCCGCGTGTACTCGGGAACTCTCTCCTCCGAAGGCAGCAGCATCTACAACGTCAGCAAGGGCGAAGAAGAGCGCATCTCCTCCTTCAAGCTGATGACCGGCAAGGACGGAAAGGACGTTAAGGAAGTCATAGCCGGAGACATCGTAGCGATACCGAAGCTCCAGAGCGCGCGCGTAGGACACACTCTCGCGACAAAGGGCGGTTTCTCCGGGCAGTTCAAGCCGATAGAGTTCCCGAAGCCGGTATACAGTGTCGCGGTTGTGGCCAAGACCAGAGCCGACGAGGACAAGCTCGGCAACGCAATTTCCCGCACGCTCGAAGAAGACTGCTCGCTGACGTTCGAGAAGAACGCGGAGACAAGGGATAACGTACTCTCAGGAATGGGAGACATGCACATAGACATAGTGCTGGCCAAGATGAAGGAACGTTACGGCGTTGACCTCGAGACCAGAACCCCGCAGGTGCCTTACCGCGAGACCATCCGCAAGGTTGCAGAAGCTCAGGGCAAACATAAGAAGCAGTCCGGCGGGCACGGGCAGTACGGAGATGTGTACATCAGGTACAGGCCTCTTGAGCGCGGCGCAGGGTTCGAGTTCATTGACAGCGTAGTCGGCGGAGCAGTACCGCGCAACTTCATTCCGGCGGTCGAGAAGGGACTTCGTGAGTACATGACCGCAGGGCCTCTCGCGGGATTCCCGGTTGTGGACTTCAGCGCAGAACTCTACTACGGAAGCTATCACGACGTTGACAGCTCGGAAATGTCCTTCAAGCTCGCAACGAGGCTTTCTTTCCGCAAGGGCATTATGGACGCGAATCCTGTCCTGCTTGAGCCCGTTATGGATGTTGAAGTTACTGTGCCTGAAAGGTTCATGGGCGACGTTATGGGCGACTTCAACAGCCGCAGAGGCCGCATCATGGGCATGGAAGGACACGGTAAGCTGCAGGTCGTGAAGGCGCAGTGCCCGCTTGCTGAAATGTTCAGGTACGCGATAATCCTGAGGTCGATGACGAGCGGCGAGGGTTCGTTCTCGATGGAGTATTCTCACTACGAGGAAGTTCCGGGCGACATCGCGAAGAAGGTTATTGCGGCGCACAAGAAGGAAGACGAGGACGAGGAGTAGCAGTAAAGTTTTGCGCCCTCCTGTTCTTGAAGCAGGGGGGTATTATTATGCAGAGGTGTAATAGTTTATGGCTAATGTTAAGTTTTCCGCGCACCATTATCTGCTGATGATACTTTTTGCCGGACTTGGCACAGCGGGAGTATGGTGGATGTTTCATGACGGAGCTACTTGGACGGATTTCCCGACTCAGTGGCGGATATGCGTGTATACTCTTCGCGGCATGGATATATACTCGTTCAGGGGAACAGCTGATTATCTGCCGGAGATCGGAGCAATAAGCGAGGGCTTCCACGCTTCGCCTTTCGGGCTTGTGCTGGAAAATCTGTTCTACGGAGGTTTTCTGCCGTTCAATGCCGCAAAAATATACTTCATTGCGCTCAACATAGCAGTGATTGTCATTGCGTCTTGCCTGCTGTACCAGAAGACAGCAAAACTCTCTCAGGAACTGGGAATAATGTCGTTCTTGGTGTCTCTGACATCGGTGAACTTCTTCATATCGACGCACGAGGGCAACGCAGGAGGAATGATCTGTGCTTTTCTAGTTATCGCGTGGCTCATTCTTGAGGAGCATCCGTACACTTCGGGAATACTCATCGGCTTCGCGATGGTCAAGCCGCAAGATGCCGCTATCGTTTGCATCGCGCTTCTCCTGATGAAGAAAGTTCTTTCGGTTGTTGTGGCAGCTGTGATTGACGTTGCTGCATGGCTGGTCTCATCTTTGCTCCTGAAGCGCGGAATGCTGGAGCTACTTCAGGAATTTCTGTTTGCCCCTAACGCTCTGCCTGTCGGTTCTTCGGAGGCGAGACCATTCGCTGGGATATTCTCTCTTGTGTCCGATAATTTTCTGTACGCGACGGCAGCAAGCATGGTGTTCGGAATAATATTCCTGTTTTGGGTTTACCGTTCGCTTCCCGCAGAAATGCCGGGAATCTTCAAGATATACCCCGCTTTCATGGCCGTAACTTTCTGGTGTTATTCATGGGCTCTGGACAGTTACGTGCTGATTGTTCCCGCGTGCCTGTGCCTGTGGCTGATGTTCAGGAGCAGTTCACGGAGGGAGTTCTGGGGCTGGATGCTGTGGGGGCTGTTCTGCGTGAGCGGTGCATTCTTCAGGAGTGCGGTCTGCAGGGTGCTGATGAGAGCTTATGCCGACATCGGCTACTACAAAGCCTACGATATAGCGCGTACCCTGAACGAAGTCGGCATTATAATTCTGGGAATAGTAATCTGCGTTGAACTCAGGCGCATATACAGAGAGGCAAGCTCATGAAGAAAGTTCTCATCATAGGAGCAGGCCCGGCCGGCCTCACAGCAGCATACGAAATTCTACGTACGGGGGGGGGGACTACACTGTAACAGTCTTTGAGGAGAGCACGTACATGGGCGGCATCTCCCGCACCGTCTGCCACAACGGCAACCGCATGGACATGGGCGGACATCGCTTCTTCTCGAAGGTTCAGGCCGTCAACGACTGGTGGCAGAACATGATGCCCTCTCAGGGTGCACTGCCTTACGACGACAGAACGCTCGGCCGCACTTCACAGCTCACGCCCGGAGGCCCGGACCCGGAACAGACTGACCGCGTCATGCTCCGGCGTAACAGGCTCAGCCGTATATTCTTCAACCGCAAGTTCTTCGACTACCCAATCTCGATGAAGCCCGCAACAATCCGAAACATGGGGCTTTTCACAACGATAGCAGCAGGGTTCAGCTACCTCAAGGCCGCAATGTTCAAGCGCGAGGAAAAATCCCTTGAGGACTTCTACATCAACAGGTTCGGCTATAAGCTCTACAGCATGTTTTTCGAGAACTACACGCTGAACTTGTGGGGAAGGCATCCGCGCGACATTTCCCCTGAATGGGGAGCACAGAGAGTTAAGGGACTCTCAATCACCGCAATACTCCGCGACATCTTCGGGAAAATCTTTCACCTGCATTACCGCAAGGTAGAGACCTCGTTAATCGAGGAGTTCTCTTACCCGAAATTAGGGCCCGGCCAGCTTTGGGAGATTACGGCCGACGAAATTACACGCATGGGCGGAAAAATTATCACCGGCGCAAAGGTTACAGGCCTCAAGTTGTCAGGGCAAAACATCACTGGGCTGATGTACCAGAAAGACGGGCAGGAGTTCACGGAAGCGGGAGGCGTTGTGATTTCCTCAATGCCCGTCAAAGACTTGGTCGGCGGAATGAACGGCGTACCGTCGGAAATCGCGGAGATTGCTTCCGGCCTGCCGTACAGGGACTATATGACGCTCGGAGTCCTCGTGAAGAAACTTGCCCTCCGCAACGAAACCAGCATCAAGACGCTCAGCGGCATAATCCCCGACAACTGGATATATGTCCATGACAAGAGCGTGAAGATGGGGCGTATTCAGGTCTTCAACAACTGGTCGCCGTACATGGTCAAGGACATTGAACATTCCGTGTGGCTCGGCCTCGAGTACTTCTGCAGTGAGGGAGACTCCTTGTGGAGCATGACTGATGAGGAGTTCGCGGAGCTGGGCATAACCGAGATGCTCAGGATGGGGCTCATCGCTTCGCGTGATGATGTTCTCGACACCCACGCCGAACGAGTCAGAAAGGCTTATCCCGCCTACTTCGACACGTATGCGCGCATGGACGAACTCCGCGCGTGGCTCGACGGCATCGCTAACCTCTACTGCATCGGCCGCAACGGACAGCACCGCTACAACAACATTGACCACTCGATGTGCACGGCTTTCGAGGCGGTGAGGTGCGTCCTCTCAGGAAGCACGGACAAATCCCCGGTCTGGAACGTCAACACCGAGAAGGAATACCACGAGAGCAAATAACTTTGTCCCCTCTGAATTATCAGGGGGGAATTTTTCTGCTACAATCTGCATGCATAATTCCAAGCGGAAAGAGGTAGTACATTTGAAGAAGTTACTAGCAGCTATGTTTGTGCTTGCCCTCGCGGCCTCGTGTTCGTGGGCAGACACATCGATAGACAGCACAGTTTTCCCTGATCCTGCATTCAGGGAAGTCGTCAAGAACATTGACCCCAATCGTGACGAAACACTCACGGACAGCGAGATTGCTTCTGTTAGTGCGGTCTACGCATCCGGCTTAGGTATCTCTTCGCTGAAGGGCATAGAGGTTTTCACCGCCATAACAAGGCTGGAATGTGCCAGCAACGATATCGCGGCTCTTGACCTCAGCAGCAACGATCTCCTCGAGACTCTCGTCTGCAACAACAACAAACTTGCCGCCCTCGACGTGAGCAGATGCCCGAGCCTCAAGGAGCTGTACTGTTCTGTCAACAGTCTCGACATCCTCAACGTAAGCCACAACACAGCTCTTGTGTCGCTCGACTGCGCCTCGAACAGGCTCTCCGCTATCGACCTCTCGTGGAACTCCGAGCTTGAGTACCTCGATGTCAGCGGCAACAACATCACCTCCCTGAACCTCAGCAAGAATCCCGCCTTGAAGTACCTCATCTGCAGAGACCTCAACCTTGCGGCGAACGGCCTCAACGTCAGCGGCCTTCCTGAGCTCCGGCGTTTGTGGTGCTGGAACGACGGGCTGACTTCGCTCGATCTGTCGGGGCAGGCCTCCCTCGTAGAGCTTCTCTGCTACGGCAACAATTTTGCTTCACCGGTTAACGTCAGCACGTTCCTCAGCGGAAGCGATTTCTTCTCTGGTGTCGAAAGCACCGACAGAATCAGCAATGTTACGGCACTTGACGCTTCGGGAAAGCCGGTTACGTTCTTAGGCTTCGGCTCGGCGGAGAAATTTAGTGCTACTCCGGCGTTTGTGCGCTACGATTACGACACAGGCAGCGAGAACGTCAAGCTGAGCGTTACACAGCAGACAGACGAAGCTCCTAAGACGCTCGCTTCATGCTCCAACGGAGTCTTTCAGGGCACGTCAGAAGGCAGCATCCTGATGTGGAAGGGCATACCCTACGCGAAACAGCCCGTAGGTTCATTGCGCTGGAAAGCTCCCGAAGCTCCCGAAGATTCTACTGACGTCCGCGCAGCCGTAACGTTCGCACCCGCCCCGATCCAGCACACGAGTGCCCACAATCCTCCGTCCATAATGCCGCGCGGTGAGGAGTGCTTAGCCCTCAACGTCTGGAACAACACGGCATCCTCTGACCTCAAGCCCGTGATGGTTTGGGTGCACGGTGGTTCGTTCAACAGCGGCGGAACGTCAAATCCCGACTACGACGGCAGAAAGTTCATCGAGGCACATAATGATGTCATTCTCGTGAGCGTCGGCTACAGGGTCGGACTGATGGGCTTCATCGACTTCGTACACTCCGGGCTTGCGGGCGGAAGCGATTATCCCGACAGTGGCAACTTAGGCCTTCTCGACATCGTTCAGGCTCTGCGCTGGATAAAGCAGAACATCAAGGCGTTCGGCGGAAACCCGGAGAACGTTACGGTGTTCGGGCAGTCGTCGGGTTCTGCGGCAGTCTCGCTCGTGATGGCGATGCCTCAGGCGGCCGGGCTGTTCCAGAGGGCAATCACGCAGAGCGGTGCAGTCTCGATGACACAGAGCGTCGAGGATGCCGCGCCCCTCACTCAGGCACTCGTTCAGCTCACCGGCGCGACGAGCATGACTGACCTTCTGGCTTTGTCGTCGAATGACCTTCTTGCGGCGGCGGAAAAACTGCAGGCCTACACGAACTTCCCCATACGCGACGGTGTTCACGTTGCGGCAAATCCTTTCGAGGCATTTGCGACAAACTCGCCGAACTTCAGCATAATGTCAGGAACTATGGCTGACGAGGTGAATTACTGGATGCTTGCTCTGGGGAGTGAGAATTTCGCGCAGTTCATTCCGGCGGCGTTCTACCAGATTGCAGAGGGAATAAGCGCGGTCAACAGCGACGACGGAAAGATTCCCGAGCAGTTCGTGGCGGCGTACATGAGCACTCACGACGGCGCGACGGAGCTTGAGGCAGTCTGCCAGTTCCTGAACGATACGCTGTTCAGGGTTCCGGCACTCGCTGAGCTGGAGAACTACGCGGGCAAAAAGTACCTGTACTACTGGGACAGTTCGGTCGGAATCGCAGGGCTTGGCGCGTGCCACGCTCTCGACATCCCTTACGTGCTCAACCTGCCGGAGATGCTGAGCTTCCCGAAAAATTATGTGCCGTTCGAGCTCAGCCAGGACTTGGCGGACAAGGTGCAGAGCATGTGGGTGAGTTTCGCGAAGACTGGCAGTCCTTCTGATGCTTGGCAGGAGTACAACACCACGACCCGCGCAACGATGCTCATCAAGTCTTCTCCGTCGGTCAGCTACGGGCACTTGGCCGAACGTTACGCTCTCGTGAGTCCTCTGCTGAAGTACGGTCTCTCGGGACGCGAGCTTATCAGCGGAATGGCGGCACTCAACGAAGACAACGACACTTCGCCCGACGCACAGCCGCAGACCAGCCCGGACGTTACTGAGCCTCTCTCCTACGAATTGGGGGCTTCCAGAGGAGGCGGCGGGTGCAGCACTGGCTTCACGCTTTGGGGTCTTGCTGCAGTAGTGTATTTCATCAAGAAGAGAGCTTAAGGCATGAATATACCCTCCTCTGAGAACGGGGAGGGTTTTTGTTTGTCTACAGGAAGAAGTACCTTATCACGAAGAGCAGAGCCACAAGCGCAAGCCCCAGCACTCCGAAGAACAACATATCCCCCAAGAACGACACCCCGTGAGCGTTGGGCTGTTCCGGCGGGTTATCCTCCTTCACCTTAATCTTGATGTCCTTCGTGATGCTGACTGCCCCCCTGATTTCGTCGCTTATCTTCACGTACAGGAATTTCTTGCCCGCAGTGTCGCGAATCTCAACGACAGGGAACAGCGGCTCGATGTTGTTCTCCTCCATGAACTTCTTGACCAGTGCGCTCGTGCCCTCGCCCTCGATGTTCACGCCGATAATGTCTCCCGGCGTAATCTCTGACGAGGCCTTGCCCCTCACAGGGTCAACTACAGGCGTACACATTATTATCGTGCCCTCGAAGTTTGAGCTGTCGCGGATGTTCGTTTCCTCTTCGGCCTTCTCGCGTTCTTCCTGCTCGCGCTGCATCTGAGCCATTTCGGCGGCAGTCGGCGGAAGAGGCTTGATTATCTTTGCGCGCTCAAGTTCCGTGCGTGAGACAGGTTCTGCGTCGGTGGTAGAGCTGAACACGCACTGCGCAACTCCCTCAAAGCGCCGGCGAATCATGCTCTCTATCTGCCTGAGTTTGGCGCGCGTGTAGTTCTCAAATAGCTTCTTCTTCTCCTCGATCCTCATGATGTCCTTCAGCTGAGCCTGCAGCTTCTCCGCCCAATCCTTGTCCAGCGGCCCCATCTGCGGAAGGCTGTTGACGAACTTCCTCCACACCTGCGAGGACTCCACCAGTACGCCGGTCTTGTACGGCCGCGCCAGCCAGAACGCCTGAAACACTGTCTTTCCCGTCTTGCCCTCAAAGATTATGCAGAAACCTCCGCCCATGTCCCCCCTGCTCGGCGTAAACGTCGACTTCAGCGCAAGAAACTCAGGAACGTTGTTCTTGGCCGGTTCTGAGGATGAGTCCGACGAATGGTCAGAACGCTTTGAGGACAGGTCTGCGACATCCCTCAAGCCTTGTGTGATGCTGTCTTCAGGCATGATTTACTCCTCCGAGAAAAGTTAGTGTCTAGGATGGAGTGATTATAGCCCGTCAATCTTTCGTTGCAAACCGCAAAAATTCGAATGACTTACGCAATTTTTTTCCCCGAGTTTTCACTATAATATTCACATCCGCATGAGACTTGAAAATTTACTCTGGAGGCTGCAACAGTTGAGGCTGAAAATTTTTCCGGCAGTTCTCGTCGTTGTGTTTATGCTTTCGTCATCGGCATATGCAGACAGCATATATGATTCTGAGCCGACGTTCTCGCCGTATTATGCCGGTTCTGTCAAGAGTGCCGTCCTCAATGAAGCACTGCAGGAACTGAACTACATACGCTGGCTGATAGGCGTGCCGAACAACGTAACCCTTAATGCTGAATACACCCGCAAAGCACAGCACGGGGCAGTCCTTCTTGACGCGGTCGGAACTCTCACGCATACACCGTCCAGACCGTCAGACATGAGCCAGTCGTTCTATGAGCTCGGGTATGACGCAACGACTCACAGCAATTTGTCGTGGGGCTCTTCAGAAATGACGCTGAAGCTCAGCACAAAACTTTGCATGCACGATTCTGACAGCTCCAACATATCGCGGCTTGGGCATCGCAGGTGGCTCATGAACCCCAGACTCAAGCAGACAGGTTTCGGCATAAGCACAAGAGGCGGTTTCGCGGCTACGTATGTCATTGAGGAGTTCGAGCATTCAGGGGAAGGCAACACCTTGACGCAGGAGGAGTACGAACGCTACCTTGAATGGCTGAAGTGGCCGGTGTCAGATGAGTTCATAACTTGGCCGACGGGCAGGCATCCTCATCCTCTGACGTACTTTGAGGCTGACACTGCGTGGTCCGTAACCCTGAACAGAGATGTCTTCGATGATACTGACGCTAGTTCTGTGAAGGTTGTGCTTACGCGGAACAGCGACGGCAGAACGTGGAAGTTCAGCAGAAGCAGCAGTGATGGTTATTTTGCCGTGAGCAAGGGGGAAGTTGCTTACGACCAGTGCATAATCTTCCGCCCCGACGGAATCACAAGCTACAATAACGGTGAGACATGGAGCGTAGAAGTGTCCGGCCTTGCCCGCAAAGACGGAGGAACAGGAAGCATATCGTACAGGGTAACATTCACTGGGGAAACTACAGGCTACGAGGAGGATACTCCTTACAACAGGCAGGGCAGTGAAGACTCTGACGAAGGAGGGTGCGGAGTTATGACGTTTCCGGCATTCATGGCACTCTTGGTTTTCGGAATCCCGCGCATAAGAAAATAGTACGCGCTGGAATATATATTTTCACAGGAGGTTATCATCGTGAAGAAGTTTGCAGTACTTATCGCAGCAGTTCTCGCAGTAACGGCAGTCGCAGCATTTGCCGCCAGTGATGCCCTCGTCGGAGCATGCATCTACAAGTTCGACGACACGTTCATGACGGGTGTCCGCAACGCAATGCGCGCGCAGATGGAGAAGGAAGGCGGAGAGCTCGAGATCGTCGACAGCCAGAACCGCCAGCCCACCCAGAACGACCAGGTTGACGCGTACATCTCGAAGGGTGCGAACGCCCTCATCGTCAACCCCGTCGACCGCACAGCCGCTGAACCCCTCATGCAGAAGGCAAAGGCCGAAGGTCTCCCGATAGTGTTCGTGAACCGCGAGCCCTACGCTGATGTCATGGCGGCCTACGACAAAATCTGGTACGTCGGCGCAAAGGCAGAGGAGTCCGGCACTCAGTCGGGACAGATAATCGTCGACTACTTCAAGGCCAACCCGAAGGCTGACCGCAACGGCGACGGAAAGATTCAGTACATCATGATCAGGGGCGAGCAGGGACACCAGGACGCGACGCTCAGGACTGAGTACTCGCTCAAGGCAATCAAGGACGCAGGCTTTGAGGTTGTGGAGCTCGGCAACGACACAGCCAACTGGGACAAGGTTCAGGCAACCGACAAGATGAAGGGCTTCATCAGCGCAGTCGGCATCGACAACATCGAGGCAGTCCTCGCAAACAATGACGACATGGCACTCGGCGCGATCGAGGCACTCAAGGCTGAAGGCTACAACATGGGCGACCCCGACAAGTATATTCCTGTCGTAGGAGTTGACGCGACGGCACCGGCACTCGAGGCAATGAGCAAGGGCGAGATGCTCGGTACAGTCCTCAACGACGCGGACAATCAGGGCTTCGCGGCCGTGAAAGTCGCAGTTGTTGCGGCGGATGACAAGCCCGTAACCGACGAAGCAATCGGCTACACGATCACTGACGGGAAATACATCTGGATACCTTACCGCCCCGTTACCGTCGAGAACTACAAGGAGTTCATGAAGTAGAGAATGTAGAATCATGCCCCCGTTTTGCGCGGGGGTTCATTTTATTCATGAGAGGTGAATATTTTTGCGTAAAGTGTTAATTGTTGCATTGATGCTGATGCTGGCATTCGGAGCCTGTGCTCATGCTGATGACGTGAAAATCGGCGCGTGTATCTACAGGTTCAGTGATGCCTTTATGCTGAGGTTCAGGAACGCGATGGCTGATGAAGCCGCGAAGGCCGGAGTTGCACTTATCATCGCGGACTCGCAGAACGACCAGACCACGCAGGACGCGCAGGTTGATGACTTCATTGCGAGCGGAGTGAACGTTCTCGTCATCAACCCTGTTGACCGCATGGCCTCGCAGGGCATAATCGACAAAGCGAAGGCCGCCGGTATTCCTGTTGTGTTCATCAACAGAGAGCCGACGGAGGAGATGCTTGCGTCCTACGAGAAAGCGTATTACGTCGGAGCGAAGCCGGAGGAGTCGGGCACTGAGGCCGGAGAGCTCGTAGCCGCGTACTTCAAGGCACACCCCGAAGCCGACAAGAACAAGGACGGAAAGCTGCAGTTCATCATGCTGAAGGGCGAGAACGGGCATCAGGACATGATCGCAAGAAGCAAGTACTCAGTCGAGGCACTTCAGGCCGCTGGTGTTGAACCTGTGGAGATCGCGAGCGCAATAGCGAACTGGGACAAGCTACAGGCAATGACCATGATGAACGCGTTTCTGATGTCAATCGGCCCGGAGAACATCGAAGCCGTAATCGCCAACAACGACGAGATGGCACTTGGTGCGGTCGAAGCCCTTAAGGCTCAGGACTACAACAAGGGCAATGCTGAAATGTACATCCCCGTCGTCGGAGTTGACGCGAACGCTTCAGCACTCGACGCGATGGACAGGGGCGAAATGCTCGGCACAGTCCTGAATGACGCTGACGGTCAGGGCAGTGCGGCAGTGAAGCTGGCGGTCTCTCTGGCCAAGAACGGAAGCGCAGAAGGTGCTGACGGAAAATATATCTGGATACCCTACCAGAA
Source organism: Synergistaceae bacterium (assembly GCA_017450125.1). NCBI lineage: Bacteria > Thermotogati > Synergistota > Synergistia > Synergistales > Synergistaceae > Synergistaceae bacterium. The sequence continues at coordinate 71,975 of JAFSWZ010000039.1, forward strand.
AGTTACGAGAGGTGAGAAACAGTGAGCGATTATCTGCTTGAGATGAAGAACATCACCAAGACTTTCCCGGGCGTTAAAGCACTCGACAACGTAAGCCTCAACGTCCGCAAAGGTACTGTCCATGCCCTTATGGGAGAGAACGGCGCAGGGAAGTCGACGCTGATGAAGTGTCTCTTCGGAATCTACGAACCCAACGAGGGCGAGATATGTCTCGAGGGCAAGAAGGTCGAGATTCACTCGGCGCGGCAGGCAATGGACAACGGTATCGCGATGGTTCATCAGGAACTTCACCCGATACGCTTCCGCTCTGTTATGGAGAACGTGTACTTAGGGAGATTTCCCGGCCACATGGGAGTTGTTGACCACAAAGCGATGTACGAGCGCACAAAAGCACTCTTCGAGGACCTTGAGCTCGACGTTGACCCGTTAGCGTTGGCAGGCGACCAGAGCGCGGCTATCCTGCAGATGATGGAGATTGCGCGTGCCGTCGACATGAAGGCCAAGATAATAATCCTCGACGAGCCGACAAGCTCGCTGTCTGACCGTGAAGTTGACCACCTCTTCAAGATCATCAACAGGCTTCGTGCGCAGGGAGTTGCGTTCATCTACATTTCGCACAAGATGAAGGAGATTCTGGAGATTTCCGACGAAATTACGGTCATGAGGGACGGCACGTACGTAGGAACTTGGCCGGTAACCGACGACAAGGGCGAGAAGCTCACCATAGACTTTATCATCAAGCAGATGGTCGGGCGTGAGATGACTAACCAGTTCCCGCCGCGCGACGGCAAGCCGGGCAGTGAAGTCGTGCTGAAGGTTGAGCATGTGTGCTCGCCGCTGAGAAAGTCCTTCCAGGATGTCAGCTTTGAGCTGCACAAGCAGGAGATTTTAGGCATCGGCGGACTTGTCGGAGCACAGAGGACGGAATTTGTCGAGGCACTGTTCGGGCTTCGCGGAATTGCCTCAGGAGAAATTATGCTCAACGGAGCACGTTACACGAACAGATCGCCGGGCTTCGCGAAATCCAGAGGCCTCGCACTCCTCACGGAGGAACGCAGGGCAACGGGAATCTTCGGCATCCTTCCCATCCTCGAGAACACAGTCATCGCTAACCAGCGGAGCTATGCGCATTTCGGAGTGCTCAACGACAGCCGCAGGGCAAAAGACGCGGACGAGGAGTGCCGCAAGCTCAACGTCAAGACACCGTCCCTCAACACGCTGATTCAGAACCTGTCGGGCGGAAACCAGCAGAAAGTCTTGATTGCGCGCTGGCTTCTCACGAACTCCGACATCCTGATACTCGACGAACCCACCAGAGGAATCGACGTGGGAGCGAAGTACGAGATCTATAACATCATGCTCGAGCAGATTGCGCAGGGCAAGAGCATAATCATGATTTCGTCCGAAATGCCGGAGCTTATGGGCATGAGCGATAGAATTATGGTCATGTGCGAAGGCAGGGTAACGGGCTTCCTGAACAAGGGAGAATACACACAGGAAAAGATAATGGCACTTGCGACGCAGTTCGCCGGGCGCAAGGACAGCACAGCCGCATAACAAGGAGGACAATAAATTATGGCGGAAAAAACAGCATCACGTTCAAAGCGTTTAATGACAACGGGAGGAATTGTGTGCCTCATTCTCGGAGTAATCCTCTACTTCCTGAAGGCACCGATGGGCCTCAACCGCAAGATCTATGACCTGCCGGTATTCCTGATCATCATCGGGATATGCTTTGCCGTTAGGGGTTTCATGGCGAAGGAGAAGACGGAGGAGGAGGCAGCCCTTGCCGGCAAGACCTTCACCGAGTTCCTGACGAACAACGCGATACTTCTGGCTATGCTTGTGCTGGTTGTGGTTATCTGCATCCTTCAGCCCCGCTTCATGCAGATACGCGTCGCACTGGATATTCTCACGCAGTCGTCCCCGAAGCTCATCATGGCACTGGGAATCTGCTTCGCCCTGCTGATTGCGGGTACAGACCTCAGCGCGGGCCGTATGGTCGGACTTGCGGCGGTAATCTCCGCGTCGATGATGCAGACTGCGACCTACGCAAATAGATTCTTCCCCGATCTTCCGCAGCTTCCTCTGTGGATACCGATAGCGGCCGCAATCGCTGCGTGTATGCTGTTCGGCGCGCTGAACGGCTTTATCGTGGCCAAGTACGAGATGCACCCGTTCATTGCGACGCTGGCGACGCAGGTCATCATCTACGGAGTGTGCTCGCTGTATTTCGACATGCCCCCCAACAACTCACAGCCCATCGGAGGCATCAGGCCTGACTTCGCGCAGATAGGACAGCTGAGGCTCTTCAACGGACTGTGGAAGGGATTTCCCGGCATCTCAATTCTCATCCCGATAGCAATCGTAATCTGCATAATCATCTGGTTCATCCTGAACAAGACGGTGTTCGGCAAGAACGTCTACGCAATCGGCGGCAACCGTGAAGCGGCAGTAGTTGCGGGCATCAACGTTTTCCGTAACATCATGTTCATCTTCATCCTTGCGTCATTGCTGTACGGCATCGCGGGAGTCCTCGAGGCAGCCAGAACAGCCGGAGCGACGAACAATTACGGACTGGGCTACGAGACTGACGCTATAGCGGCGTGCGTTGTCGGAGGAGTGTCGATGAGCGGCGGTATCGGAAAAGTCGGCGGTATCGTGATGGGCGTGCTTATCTTCACGGTGATTCAGTACGGCCTGCAGTTCATCAACGTTTCGCCGATGTGGCAGCAGGTAATTAAGGGAGTAATTATCGCGGTGGCAGTCGCAATAGACATGACGAAGTACCGCAGGAAGTAGCTCCTGAAAAGCAAAAGCCCCCTCTGAACAAGAAGGGGCTTTGTGATTCTCAATTACTACCATCTTCCGCAAGACCCGAAATGATGCTTGCGATCCGGGCTCTTATTGCAGCGTCCCTTCACGGCACGGGGGATTTCGTGTGATGCAACGGTCTTTCCGCAATAATGACACCTGTAGTGCACTTCTCCTCTGGCCATAAATGTCTCAGACGCATCGGGCGCATACGCGGGAGCAAAAACACCGAGCATGAGCACAACAGCCAACACCTTGAAAAATCTCTTCATGAACATACTCACCTCCTTTATAGTTTATACAACGCGATGTGGTTTCTGTCAACAAAGAATGTATAATTCAAGCGAAGGATATTTTCTTGGAGGGTTAATTAATGATAGAGACAATGAGACAGACATTCGCGCGCATATTCGGCACGGGTTCTGACCCGCACGCCTTCTTCTCTCCCGGCCGCGTCAACCTCATCGGCGAACACACAGACCACGAAGGCGGCTACGTCTTTCCCTGCGCAATAGACTTCGGCATTTACGCCCTAGCACGCAAGAACGACACCGCCTCACTCCGCCTCTACTCCATGAACTTTGACGGGGAATACGCCGTGCCGTTCGAGATTCCTTACTCCGAGATACGGGAGAAGCTCACGGGTTCTCGCACGTGGGTGAACTACCCCTTAGGCATCGCCAGCGTACTTGCCAAGCACGGCTTCAGCCTAGCGTCCGGCATTGACGTTCTCTACAGCGGAAACCTTCCTGACGGCGCAGGACTCTCGTCTTCGGCGGCTCTCGAGGTTCTCACCGTGAGAATCTTCAGCGACCTGCTGAGGCTAAAGATTGACGGGGTGAAGGCGGCTCTCTACTCACAGGAGGCAGAGAATGACTTTGTCGGGATGCACTGTGGCATAATGGATCAGTTTGCCGTCAGCATGGGCAGGAAAGACCACGCCGTCCTCCTGAACTGCTCGACGCTCGATTACTCGTACGCCCCGCTTTCGCTCGGCAGCAGCAAGATCATCATCACCAACTCCAACGTTCCGCACTCACTCGTAGGCAGCGAGTACAACTTACGCCGCCAGCAGTGCGAGGCAGCTCTGGCGGACATCAAGAAGGTGAGGAAGATCTCCTGCCTATGCGGCCTGACTCCCGAAGACCTTGACGAGTTCTCGTACCTCGTGAAAGACCCCGTCAACCTCAGGCGCGCAGTCCATGCCGTCAGCGAGAACGCCCGCGCGAAACGTGCCGCAGAATCCCTCCAGGCCGGAGACTTCATCACGTTCGGGCGGCTGATGAATGCCTCTCACGTCTCCCTGAGGGACAACTATCAGGTTACAGTGCCGGAGCTTGACGTTCTGGCTTCCCTTGCGTGGGAACAGCCCGGCGTAGTCGGCTCAAGGATGACCGGCGGAGGGTTCGGGGGGTGCACGGTGAGCATCGTCGAGAACGATCATGCTGATGAGTTCATCGCGAACGTAGGCCGTGAGTACGAGGCAAGAACCGGGCGCAAGGCGAGTTTCTACACGACAGGTTGTGCTGACGGAGCAGGGAGGATAGCACTATAATATCCGCATGAGAGGAGCTGAGTGAATGGACAGCAATATACTTGATAACATCACTGAAGCACTGGAGGCCAAGAACGGCGAGGACATCCTCACGCTCGACCTCAAGGGGCGCGGAGGACTGGCGGATGCGTTCGTGCTGGTTACGGGAAATTCTGAGACGCACATGCGCACGCTGACTGATGCGGCGGAGGAAGTTCTGCTGCGTCTGGGCAGGAAGTGCCGCACTGAGGGAGCAGAGAGCTCGAACTGGCGGCTTCTTGACGGCGGGGACGTGGTGGTTCACGTGTTCAGCCACAAGGGCAGAGAGTTCTACAGGCTGGAGCGTCTCTGGGAAGAGTAACAGAAATCCCCTCCAGTTCGTCAGGAGGGGAAATTTTTACTGTATCAGCTTTTCTCGGAGTTCTTCTATATCCTCAACTCTAACCCCTATTCCCCTAAAGTATCGTTCTCCCGCGTCAGCAAGGTTGATGTGTGCGAGGTCGCTGGTCTTCACGCCGAAAGCCTCAGCGAGGAAGCGCGTTATCTCACACTCAACGACAGTGTCATACTCCCTGCTGCCTTTCTGAATCCCGAAGTAATTTGTGAACGACACAAGGTAGTCGCTAATGACCTCATCGAGGGTTGCTCCGCACAAGCACTCAACAAGTGCGCACACGAACCCTGCTCTGTCCTTACCCAGCGAGCAGTGAATCAGGAAAGGAGGTTCGCTCCGTGCCATGAGGGTTATTCCCCGCGCGAGGCTGTCGCGGAAAGTCTTGCTCTGGTACTTCATTCCCAGCCCAAGCGCAATAATTTTCTGCGTGCTGTAGTAGCTGCCTTCGTAGCCTGCATGCTCTCTCGGGTCAGCGTCGGCCAAGTTCAAGAACGTCCTCACTCCTGCCTTCTGCGCTGCTTTGTCGGCGATAACGTTTCTGTTCCCCCAAGTACTTATGGGTGAGGAAGAACGGTACAGCTTCCCTTTGCCGATGCCCGTCGTCCTGACCATGCGGAAATTCGCGAACTCCTCATCAGTTAGAGAAGGGTAATCCGTCCTCTCCCTGCCGAGCCTGCGTGAAAGGCTCTTGTAGAAGTTCCTGCTGTACTCTGAGGCCTCAGCACTCAGGCACAGCATCAGCACGAGAAGTATTGCCGTGATAAGCCTACATCTCTTCATCGCTGAGCATCCTCTCTATTGCGTCCTGCATCTCCTTGACCGTGTGAGTTCTTGACCTTGCGCACTCCTGAGCCTGACGGTCGCAGATAAGGCACTTCCTGAAACTTGGCCTAGAGAGCTTGTTTCCTTGAACGTCAATAACATCAATATCATAGAGCCTTCCGACCGTTGAGGCCTCCTCTATCTCTGTGGCAATATCCTTCAGCTTTGAAGGATCAGCGTTGCCGACAGAGAGCAGCAGCTCATCTCCCGTATCCTCGTGAACCTCTGAGGAGTCGAGAATTACAGCTCCTGCTTCCTTGAGCCGTTCGAGAAGGGAGTCTCTGCCCCTGATGAAGGCTCTGCGTATGAGCTCGTTGGTCTTGACCGGGCCGGGAATGTTCATGCTGAACGACACAAGCGGTGAGGAATGCTTCTGCAGAAATGCCCGCTGTTCGTGAGAACGTGCCTCACGTCTGGCGAGCATCTGCGCTAAGTCGACTGTGTTGCCTTCCATGTCTGCACCTTAAGGCCTGATGTAGCCCCAGCGTTTTTCGCGCTTCACTGCCGCAAGCCCCTCGCTGAAAGGCCGTGCATCGTCGAACTGCGAAGGTATCTCCCACTCACCGCGAATGTTCACGTAACCCCACCGCCTGTCTCCGGCAACAGGTGCGAGCCCGTCCCCGAATGCTCCTGCGCTGTTGTAGCGTCTCGGTATCGTGAACCTCCCGCGAGGACTCAGGTAACCCCAGCCCCGATAGTTCGTGCGCGTCCTGACTGCCGCAAGTCCGCCGGAGAAATCTCCCGCCTCGTGGTAACTTGGCCGAATCGCGAACTTGCCTTCCTTGTTGATGTAGCCCCAGCGTCCGTCAACGTACACAGCCGCGAGGCCCTCGCAGAAGTTCCGTGCCCTCGTGAAGCGCGGCTCAATCACGAACACTCCCCTGACGTTGATATACCCCCACAGCCCCTTCTTCATTGCGGGAGCTAGGCCGTCAACGAATGAGCCTGCGCGCTGGAATGACGGAGCAATAACGTAATTCCCCATGAGGTCTATAAATCCCCACTGTCCTCCTGACTGCACAGCCGCTAACCCTTCGCTGAACGGCAGGCCGTTGGTGAAGAATTTTTCCGTGCGCTCGTCGGTGTCCTCGTCAATCACAACAAATGCAGGGTTGCCGTATGTGTCTATGTAGTGGTCTCCGACAAACGCGAACCCGTCGGAGAAGTCTCCGGCCTCCGGGACGCGGTGAACGAAGGGGATTGCGATTCTGCCGAGATAGTCGATGTAGCCCCATCGGTCATTGGACTTTACGGCGGCGAGGCCTTCGTGGAACTCCCGAGCGTCCTCGTAGGTGTAGGGGATAACGATTGCCGGAGGCTTTGTGTTGGCGGCATCGGCGGCTGTGCACAGGAGCAGGAGCACAACAACAGCCAAAGGTTTAAGTTTCATGGTGAGCATCATATCCTTTCAGGGGATATTATATGCCATCATGCATGTTAAGGAATTGTTCGAGACAGTATATCTGCCATTTCTGGTTGCCGGTGAAACTTGAGAGGTCAATATCACTCCTGAACTCCGGGCGTGAAGCTCCCTGCCAGTCCTTGAAGTATGCATCTACAGGGCGCGGCATCGGAATCTTCTCGGGGACTCTGACATCGGGATAGCGCATCCTGAACAGTTCGCGGATAAGGTACTTGGACTCTCCGTTACGGACTCTCTGGAGGTCAAGGGGCTCTGACATCTTTAGCCTTGCGTACGGGTCATAATAGCTTATTCCTGCGGCGGCAAAAGCATTCATGTATGAGCTTGAAGACTCTACAGAAAACACGTCATCCATGAAGGCCAAGAAGTCTATCCTGTCTCCGTCGAGCCGGTAACGTTCAAAGACGTACTGCATCGACACGGGCTCACGCAAAACATCTTCAGGGCGGGTGAAAGTGTATCTGTTCATGAACTCGTCAAAGCTCCAGTCCTTAGAGAGCAGCTTATCCATTCCGCCGAAGACAAGATCACTGCTCTCACCTACAAACATAACTTCCACGCCGTCAGCTTCCGCCTGAAGTGCTGCCTGGTAAATCTGCGGCTCTATCGAGTGAACAGGTGCGCACTTGGCCTTCATGACGGGCGTGAGATACTGTGTTACTGTGTTCCACGAAATGTCCACGTAATGCAGCCTTAAGCCGTAAACTTCCGCGTAATACTCCGCGCGCGCAAGCTCCTCACTCTGATAGCTGCCGCCCAGAAAACGGAACGTGTACGCATCCGCACCCGACAGGTACGACGCAACGATAGCCGAGTCCATTCCGCCGGACAGCAGGACTCCCTTCTTCATGTCCCGGAATGTTTCCGTCTGCGAACGTATTGCGCTGTCGATGTCCTGCGCTGTTCTGACTCTGATTCTCTGCTCATCAGGAACAGGCTTAATGTTCTGGTGATGAAGTCCCGGGTAGAAATCCCTGCTGTCGTCCTCAATGTATCTCAATGCTAAATAAGAGCTCATACAGTAAGATTTATCTACCCCCCCCCCCCGTGAATTACGTAGTGCTTCTTGTGTCATTATACTTACTTCCTCCTTTATGCTTCTTGAGGCTGCCTTCTCTGAGCCTTGCGCCTCTCCAGCTCATCGAGAATCGCCTTCCTCAATCTCACTGACTGCGGCGTAACCTCTACTAGTTCGTCCGTCTCTATCCACTCCATCGCCTTCTCGAGGGACATCCTGCGCGGAACATCCAGCTTCGTCGTGAGCTCCTTCGTCGCCGAGCGGTGGTTAGTCTGCTGCTTCTTCTTCGTCGGGTTGCAGGGAATGTCTCCGGGACGCGAGCATTCACCGATAATCATTCCGTTGTAGACCTGCTCGAGCGGCGAGATGAACAGCACGCCCCTGCTCTGCAGGTTCTCGAGCTGGTAGGCTGTAGCTTCGCCGGTGTCCATGCTGACGAGTGAACCTCTGTTGCGCGTTACGAGGTCTCCTGCCCACTCCTTATAGCCGCTGAAACAATTAGACATTATCCCGAGCCCGCGCGTGTCCGTCAGGAACTCTCCCCTGTAACCGATTAATCCCCTCGTCGGAATCTCTATCTCGATGCGCAGCAATCCTCTGTCAGGGTTGTCGATGTTGAGGATTTTGCCCTTCCGCCGCGTCATCTTCTCGAACACTATACCCTGATACTCTTCAGGTACATCAATAGTAACAAGCTCGTACGGCTCGCACTTAACGCCGTCCTTGTACTCTACGATTACTTCAGGCTTCGACACGCAGAACTCCATACCCTCGCGCCTCATCTCCTCAATGAGAATCCCCAGCTGTAGCTCGCCTCTGCCTGAAATCTTCACGCCGTCGGGCCGTCCCAAGTCCTCCATACGAAGCGACACATTAACGTGCATTTCACGCTGTAAACGTGCCTTAAGCTGGCGGAGGGTTACCGCCTGACCTTCACGTCCAGCGAAAGGCCCTGAGTTCACGAGGAAGAACATTGACACCGTAGGCTCCTCAATGGATAAAGGCTTGAGCGGTGCGTCAGAGATTTCTTCTGCGCAGAAAGTATCTCCTATGTCGATCTCGTTCGGCCCGGTCAGCCACACAATATCTCCCGCACTTACGCTGTCGACTTCCGTACGGTCAAGCCCGCGCGTTACCCAGAGCTGTGCTACTTTGGCGTTCTCCTTGCCGGTGATTTGCCAGTCGTCTCCTGTGTGGTCGGTGCTGTTCCACTTCGTAGAAACTCTCACGAACGGAGCTCCCTTGCTGATGTGCCCCTGAAGAATTTTCCCGCACCCGATTCGCCCGACGTACTCATTCCACGCGAGCGTACTTACCTGCATCAAGAAAGGCTTGTCCGGGTCAACGTCAGGAGCAGGAACGTGGTCTATTATCGCTTGGAAGAGGTCATCCATTCCTTCATGGGGCTTGCTGAGGTCACTAACCGCCCAGCCGTTAAGCCCCGAGCCGTAAAGCACCGGGAAATCTGCCTGCTCATCGCTTGCTCCGAGCTCAAAGAACAGGTCGAACGTGAGATTCAGCGCGCGGTTGGGGTCAGCACCTTCACGGTCTACCTTGTTGATGAAGACCAGCGGACGCATCCCTATCGAGAGTGCGTGCTGTAGAACGTAGCGTGTCTGGGGCATCGGGCCTTCATTCGCGTCAACGATGAGTATTACGCTGTCGACGGTCGAGAGTATGCGTTCAACTTCGCCGGAAAAGTCTGCGTGTCCGGGAGTGTCGATGATGTTTATCTGGTAGCCCTTCCACTCGACTGTACAGGGCTTGCTGCGGATTGTGATGCCGCGCTCGCGTTCGAGGGGGTTGGAGTCCATTACGCGCTCGGCTACTTGTGTGTGTGCGGCGAAGGTCTGTGCGGCGCGGAAGATGGAGTCGATGAGTGTGGTTTTGCCGTGATCTATGTGTGCGACTATGGCAAGGTTGCGGATGTGTTTAGCGTCTTGTGAGTGCATGAAAAATTTTCAGTCCTGTTATCATAAATTTTTTCCCGCAATTTTAGCACATGCTGTTTTCTGCCCTGCCCCTGAGAACTACGAATGCCCGCCTGATTATCTGTGCCATAAGCCTGCGTCTCTGCATAAGGAACTCCTCATAACTCATGCTTTCCCAGCCGTGAGGAAGTGCATTCTCCTCCTCCATCTGCGTAATCTCTTCGTGAGTCATTCCCTCGCACACAGCAGGGTAATACACCGCAGGAGCTTCATCGAGAATCTTCATGTTGTCGTTCCAGTCTATATAGGCGTAATTGGCCATCTGGTTAATCTGCGTGTCAGCGTAGCCTTTCTCCTTCAGGTGTGCTTTGGGGAACAGGTGATGCTTCTCGAGGGACTTGCGCGACCCGTCAGCACCGGGCATGAATAACGTCGAAACCGGGAGGCTGCTGCGTGAGAACAGAGGCTTCGTGCCGAGAATATTCAGCGATGCGACGTAGGCAAACCACGCGTTATTACCCGAGCCGGACACTGCCAGACCCTCAGAGCCGGGAAGAGTTATGTTGAAGTAATCGTCTGTCAGCCTCTCGGAAACACGCGACAGAATGAACTGCCGGTATTCTTCCAGAGAAGACAGGCGGGAAATTGCGTTGAGGTGGTTTTCTGCGACAGTCTCTGGAGAGTTCGAGTACAGCGAGGTCAATGCGGCGTGGAAGAACCACAGAGACGATAACGCTTTGTTGTCGCTGTTCGGAGCGTTGAACCTATCCCGCGCGATAAGGTACATGGAATACGTGTAATATATTGCGTTCTTCGACAGTATCATAGAGTCCGAAAGATAGCCCGCATTCATTATCGCCTTCAGGAACTCGTGCCAGTTGTTCACGCTCATAACGTCAGGAAGTTTCGCCTTGAGTATCGAGAAATTGCGCTCTCTGAGTTCAGGAGTGATTGTGTTTCTGCTGTTCAGGTCTGCTCCCCTCAGCAGCTTGTAGCCGTACATCAGACGTGCCCGGCCGAAAGCATACGCCATTACCGTACGGATTATGTCCTGCGCTGAAATCTCTATGCCCATGCTGTTGAAGGAAGTCGCGACTCCCGGCGAATATTCGCCTGACTCTTTGCAGAAACGCTCTATCTCCCTGCGGCCTTCTTCCCAGTGCACAGAAAGCAGTGTAAGGATAAAGTCATTCTGCCTTAACGGTGTCCCGCTGGAATTTATGCGCACAAAAACCTGCGAGACGGCTTCTTCTTCTGCGTTTGACTTTATCATGAACACGGGAAACTTGTAGTTCTTCAGGCTGAACACCGCCTCTATATTCACCTCTATAGTTTCCTGCTCTTCGTCGGAAAGTTCGAGGCCTGCTAGTGCTCTGTGATCCTCAAGAGCCTTCATGAATTTGCGGATGTACTTTGAGGACGTTGCGGAAGTGAACAGCTCGCTGAGATTGTAGATCCACTCTGGATTATTCTTTATGGCCGCAGTCCCTACCTCGAATCTGCCTTCAAGGGGGCTGAACGAGATTACTATACTCTTCTCCTTGAAGTCCGAAGCAACAACAGGCTTCCCCTTCATCACCGCATATAATGACGTAAGTCTCTGCTGTCCGTCTATTATCACTTCTTTAGGCTCGTCGTAGCTCTTGCCTTCGAGGCCGATTGATTTGCTTTTGTCCAGATCGGGACATTCCCACAGCATCAGGTAACCGACCGGGTAACCGCTCATCATGGAGTCGAACAGGTCGCGTATCTTCGTATTCTTCCAGACGAACGGCCTCTGAAGCTCCGGCAGGCCAAGTTCTCCCGTGTCAATCTTCTCGATGAGCTGGGCTACCGTAAATTCAGTCGTGTAGAAAATAGCATCCATGAAAATTCCTGCTCCTCGTTGATAAAGTTAAAGGCGGGTGTTCGCAGTAATATACCACAAAGCCCGCCCTTAATCTTTATGCACGAGAAGCCTTACAAGTTCACATTCGGAATCGTAGCAAAACCTTTCGCCAAGTCCTCGTCCGTCGGAATGTAGTCCGTCATTGTTCCGTCGTTGTATTTCTCGTAGGCTACCATGTCGAAATACCCCGTCCCCGTAAGCCCGAAGATTATCGTCTTCTCTTCGCCTGTCTCCTTGCACTTCAGAGCCTCGTCAATCGCTACCCTGATTGCGTGTGAGCTCTCTGGCGCAGGAAGTATACCCTCAACGCGCGCGAACATCTCCGCCGCCTCGAAAACGCTGGTCTGTTCAACCGCAACAGCCTCCATCAGCCCGTCGTGGTACAGCTGGGAAAGTATGCTGCTCATTCCGTGATAGCGCAGTCCTCCCGCGTGGTTCGCACTCGGGATGAAGTCATGTCCCAATGTGTACATCTTGGCCATCGGGCAGACCTTGCCGGTGTCGCAGAAATCATACGCGAATTTCCCCCTAGTAAAACTCGGGCAGCTCGCAGGTTCAACGGCGATAATCTGATAGTCAGCTTCTCCCCTGAGTTTCTCGCCCATGAACGGAGAGATTAAGCCGCCGAGATTCGACCCGCCGCCGGCACAGCCTATGATTACGTCGGGCTTGATGCCGAACTTCTTGCAGGCCGCCTTAGTCTCGAGACCTATAACAGACTGGTGAAGCAGTACCTGATTCAGCACGCTCCCGAGAACGTAGCGGTAGCCCTCAGTTGATGTTGCGACCTCGACAGCCTCAGAGATTGCGCAACCGAGTGAGCCGGTAGTGTTGGGGTGCTCAGCGTTGATCTTCCTGCCAATGTTCGTGTCCATCGACGGCGAAGGAGTTACGCTCGCTCCGTAAGTACGCATGACTTCACGCCTGAAAGGTTTCTGCTCGTAGGAGACTTTCACCATGTAGACCTTGCACTCAAGCCCGAAGAACGAACACGCCATCGCAAGCGCAGTTCCCCACTGCCCCGCACCTGTCTCCGTCGTTACGCCCTTGAGGCCCTGCATCTTCGCGTAATACGCCTGAGCCATCGCAGAGTTCAGCTTGTGGCTTCCTGATGTGTTGTTGCCCTCGAACTTGTAGAAGATGTGCGCAGGAGTCCCCAGCAGCTTCTCGAGGAACACTGCATGAACCAGCGGGGAAGGCCTGTACATCTTATACGCACTCAGAATTTCGTCGGGAATGGGAATGTACGCGGTCGTGTCGTCGAGTTCCTGACGGATAAGCTCGTCGCAGAAAATCGGACGCATCTCCTCGAACGTTAAGGGCTTCAGCGTTCCGGGATGAATCAGCGGCGCGGGCTTGGTCTTCATGTCTGCGCGGACGTTGTACCACGAAGACGGTATCTCGCTCTCTTCAAGGTATATCTTGTAAGGCACATCAAGTTTGCTCACGAATATATATCCTCCTTGCTTTGTGTGAGGGTAATTATAAAGCAGGCGAACATTTTCTGTGTAGCATAATTGAGAGGAGGGAGCGTTTTTTACACCCCCTTTGATTTGTGATAGAATTTCCCAATCTCTTACAACAATCAATTATTATGCCCTGTTGACAGTTCAGGGCAAAGAAGGAGTCCTGAATCTAACATGAGAACCGAATTGCTGGGGCAGGAAAAAAATATTGTCCGCATCAAGATCGAGATCGAAGCCAGCGAATTTACCAGAGCCCTCAACAAAACACTTTCCGAACTTTCACAGCAGGTAAACATTCCGGGTTTCCGCAAAGGGCACGTAAAGCGCAGCGTCCTCGAGCTCCGTTACGGCCGCGAGTCAATCTACAATGAAGCACTCGACAAGATTATTCCCGACCAGATCAAGCAGGCCGTTGAAGATTACGACCTTGACCTTCTCGAACAGCCGGAACTTAAGCTCGACGCGAAGATAGAGGAAGGCAAGCCCGTAACAGGCGAGCTGGTATTTGAGGTCCGCCCGGAAGTAACTCTGCCGGACATTGACGGCATGGAGATAGAGAAGCCGATTAGCGAGGTCAACGATGAGGCCGTCGACAAGCTGGCGAAGAGGATACAGGTTCAGCTTGCGGACATCAAGGAGACTGACAGGCCGATACAGGACGGCGACCTGGTGGACATCGATCTGTCGATAGTTACCCTCAACGACGACGGAAGCGAAGAAGCCGAACAGCCCAAGCCCGGCGTTTCGCACGAGAAGATTAACCTGGCGGACGAGACTATACGCGTTCAGGTGCGTGAAGCACTCATCGGCAAGTCGCGCGGTGATGAGGTTACGGCGAGCTTCGACGTTGAGCCCGGACACGCTGACAGAACATTAGCCGGAAAGCACGTAAGCTACAGGATGAAGGTAGAGACGGTCTCGGAGTACATTCTTCCCGAGATAAACGAGGAGTTCTACAAGAAGGTTTTTGGCGAAGATACGGACATCAAGGACAATGAAGCCTTCCGTGCGCGTCTGAGGACAGACCTTGAGAAGGAAGTTGCGGAGACGAGCAGGACAGACCTGCAGAACCGCGCCGTAGAAATGGTAGTGAACGCTTCAGCTGTTGAAGTTCCCGACAGCCTCATAGAGCGTCAGGCACAGGGAATGCGCCGCGACGACGAGGAGTGGGCGCGCAGCAACAACATCAGCCTGACAGAGGCATACGCGCTCGACACGGAAGAGGGCAGGACAGGCTACGAGAAGCTGCTGCGCGACAGAGCGGAAGCCGCCGTGAAGAACGTCCTCGTGATGGACGCTGTGGCCAAGAAGTACGACGTTCACCTTGAACAGGCAGATCTCGATGCAGAGTTCCAGCGCAGGGCAGACCAGCTCAACGTCAGCAAGGCATTCGTGGCAAAATTCTTCTACGAGAACCGCACGCAGTTAGACCGCCTCGTAGACGAACTGCGCTGGGGGAAAATCGCTGATGCAATCATCGCACACATGACGGTTAAGGAAGTAGCGGAGCTGTCCCAGCCTCAGCCCGAAGCTCAGGAGAACAATTAATGCCGTACTACATTCCTTACGTAATCGAGCAGACCGGCAGGGGCGAACGCAGTTACGACATCTACAGCCGCCTTCTGAAGGACAGAATAATCTTTCTGGGCACAGAAATATCTGACGACGTAGCTAATTCCGTCGTCGCACAGCTTCTCTTCCTCGAGAGCGAAGACCCCGACAAGGACATCAGCCTGTACGTCAACAGTCCCGGCGGGAGCGTAACCGCAGGAATGGCGATCTACGACACGATGCAGTACATCAAGCCGCAGGTCTCCACAATCTGCGTGGGCTTGGCCGCGAGCATGGGGGCTGTACTTCTCGCCGGAGGTGCGAAGGGCAAACGCTTATCCCTGCCGAACGCTGAGATTATGATTCACCAGCCCTTAGGCGGAGCACGGGGGCAGGCAAGCGACATCGAGATACAGGCCAAGAACATCATCAAGGTCAAGGAGCGTTTGAACCGCATACTCGCCAAACACACGGGGCAGGACTACGAGACTGTTGCGCGCGACACCGACAGGGACAACTACATGACGGCGGAAGAAGCCATGAAGTACGGCCTTATCGACAAGATTATAGAGGCAAGGTAACGATGCCCGACAACAAGACAAAGAAGCCGGAGGATGACAGGTGTTCTTTCTGCGGAAAGACCCGCGCGATGGTTGATGACATGTTCGACGGGCCGGGCGGGAACGTGAGGATCTGCGACCAGTGCATAGCCCTGTGCAGCATCATGATGCTCGGCAAGAAACCGCAGGAACAGACTCCAATCCCGAAGATGCTTACACCGTTCGACCTTGAGGAGGAAGCTCCAGCAGCACCGAAGAAGGGCAGGACTTCAGTAACCGCGATAAAGCCCAGAGAGCTTAGCAGTTATCTGGATCAGTACGTAGTCGGGCAGTCGCGGGCGAAGAAAGTCGTCTCTGTTGCTGTGTACAACCATTACCAGAGAATACGCAACAACCTCGAGCAGAAGAATGCTGATGTTGAACTGCAGAAGAGCAACGTTCTGCTTCTTGGCCCGACTGGTTCAGGTAAGACGCTCATAGCCCAGACGCTCGCACGGAAGCTGAACGTACCTTTTGCGATTGCTGATGCTACGACGCTCACTGAGGCGGGGTACGTCGGCGAGGACGTAGAGAATATACTTGTAAGATTACTGCAGGCGGCGGATTACGACCTTAAGGCGGCGGAACGCGGAATAATCTACCTTGACGAGATAGACAAGATTTCGCGCAAGTCAGAGTCAACGTCAATCACGCGCGATGTCAGCGGCGAGGGAGTACAGCAGGCCTTGCTGAAGATTCTCGAGGGCACAATCTCGAACATTCCCCCGAAAGGCGGCAGGAAGCACCCTCACCAAGAGTTCATACAGATCAACACAGAGAACATCTTGTTTATCTGCGGGGGGGCATTCGACGGCCTTGAACCCATCGTAGCGAGAAGAGAACTGCAGAAGTCGCTGGGTTTCGGCGGAGAGCTGGCCAAGAAGTCGGGGAGCTATGAGATTCTGCGGAAGGTACAGCCTGAAGACCTCGTAACTTACGGCTTTATCCCCGAGCTTGTCGGGCGTATTCCCGTGCTGGTTGCGCTCGAGGAACTCGACAAGGAAGCGTTCATCCGTATTCTGCAGGAGCCCAAGAACGCGCTGGTGAAACAGTACAGCCACATGTTAGCGATGGACGGGGTTACGCTGGAGTTCACGCCTGACGCGCTCGACAAGATTGCTGAACTGGCAGTAGCCCGCAAGACCGGCGCAAGAGGCCTCCGCTCGATAATGGAGAACCTCATGCTCGATATAGAGTACGAGCTTCCGTCGCTTCCCGACACCGACAAGAAGGGCAAAAAGTTAATCATCACTCCCGAAGCTGTAGAGGGAAGTATCTCATCACTGGAACAGCTGTTGCATGACTAGCATACAGTTCAAGAACGTCAGGCTTGAGGCAACGTGCTTCAGGCCTGACCAGCTTATACCCGAAGAGCTGCCCGAAATCGCCATAGCTGGCCGCTCGAACGTCGGCAAGTCCTCGCTCATCAACGCTCTGCTGAACGTTAAGCTGGCCAAGACCGGCAAGACTCCCGGCAAGACACGGAGCATAAACTTCTACCGCGTCGACACGTCCGAAGGCGTGAGCTTCAGGCTGGTTGACCTTCCGGGCTACGGCTACGCGGCACGAAGCGCGGACGAACGCAACGACTGGCAGAGGCTCATAACCGCGTATGTTCGGAGCAGGGAAGCATTGAGACTGGTGATGCACCTTGTGGACTTCCGGCACGGGCTCATGAAGAACGACCGCGAACTTCAGGAGTGGGTGAGGAGTGCAGGGAAGAGTATCTTTGTGGTGTTCACGAAGGCGGACAAGATTGCGCGCGGAAAGTGGAAGAGTACGCGTGAAGGCTACGTGAGGGACGGGCTGTACTCGTACGACGTGCCGGTGATTACGTCGTCGGAGAGCCGCGAGGGAGTAGATGCTCTGCGGGAATTTGTAGTGAAGTTCCTGAAGGACAGTGCTATAATAGCGGACAATTCCCAAGAAATGAGGTAGACAAAATTGACTGACGAGGCTATAATACAAGCCACAAGCCACAAGCCACAAGCCACCTGTAATTTTACCCGATAAACCCTTCGAAGATTTCGAGCGCGAAAGACTTGACCCCATCTACGACATTGTTGCTCCGTACTCCGAGATGAGCAGAACTGAACGCTACTTTCTCAACGGCATAATACGCGCCCTCAAGCCCAAAAAAATTCTCGAGGTCGGAGTGGCCAACGGCGGAGGCACCGCAATAATCCTCAACGCAATATCTGACCTTGACGGAACAGAACTGTACTCCGTCGACTATCTGGAGAAATCGTACAGGTATCCCGGCAAACCTTCAGGCTTCCTTGTCGAAGAAAAGTTCCCGCAGCTCATGGACAAATGGCACGTCTTCAGGGGAGGGGATGTCTCGCGCTTCATCGAAGAGATCGGCGGAGACATTGACCTGCTCATGCTTGACACTGTTCACACTCACCCGTGGGAGACGCTGAACTTCTTGTGTATCCTGCCGTTCATGAAGCGGGACTCGTGGACTGTCCTTCATGACATCAGCTTGTTCACGCGTCCTGAGGCACGTTACGCGCTTGCGTGCCGCTACTTGTTCGCTAGTGTGGTGTCTGAAGCGAAGATTACGCCGCGCCCTGAGGCAGAAGACAGGAAGTTCGCCAACATCGGAGCGTTCAAGGTCTCTGAGGTCATGGACAGGCACATCGGCAACCTGTTCGAAGCTCTGGTAATCCCGTGGAACATCAATGTTCTGGACAGGGATCTGGCTGACATCAGGAGGATAATCGAGCGGTATTATTCGCCCGAGCAGTACAGATTCTTCTGTGATGTTCTGGAGGTGCAGGAGTACATGTTCAAGCATCCCATCACGCTGAAAGAAGGCCTCAAGAGCAGCCTCAGGCAGAGGAGCAGCGCAAGGGTGTTCTCGTTCCTGCAGAGGGCGAAGCGGTCTGTGAAGAGAGTCGGACAGTCTCTGTTGAGGCGGTAAAAATTATGCCCTCCCCAGTTGTGCCGGAGAGGGTCATTCTGTCCTGCTGAACTCAGGCCAAGACCTTCAAGCCCGGATTCTCCTCCGCACTGTCCCTGAAGACCTCCATCACTCTGGCGAAGTAACTTCCGCTGACTTTCTCCGTGTTCACGAACTCAACCTGTACATCATCAAGTTCCGTTAAGCAGTCATGAAGAGCGTCGAGATTCCCGCCGTAATACTCCGGGAAATTCAGAGCCCCGCGCAAGTACTCGTGTGCTTCGTCCTTCGTCTGAAGCCTCAGGGCATCAAGCTCAACCCTCATCGTCATTTCCCCTTTCCGTAAAGAAGCTCGAACGTGTTGTAGTGGTCTTCGGTGTAGTAGATCAGCCCGTCGTTGGAGAAGATTATACGTTTCGCGTTGCGCCGCCCGCCCCGGTAATCTATGTCGCACTCGTAGTACTGCCGACCTTTTTTCGTCGGAAGAAGCTGCTCGTAGTTCCCGAACCTGTCTCCGCCGATGCTCTTGCCCGGAGCTACCTTGTTGAGGTTGCCCTGTGAGCTCACCCAGCCCAGCCTTCGTGCCTGCTCCTTCGTGATGTAGTTGCTCGGCAGATGCCCGAACTTGTTGATGTACGCGGCTACGTACTCCTTCGAGGTGTATGTGCCGTCCTTCTCGACGTAAACTCTCGGTGCTGCCTCAAGCGAGAACGCCAGCGTGAAGCTCAGCAGCAAGACCACGAGCATACGAAAAATCTTTGTGTTGCGTATCATGTGTATTGTCCTTTCAGGGAAAATTTACCCTCCCCGTTGTTCAGGAGAGGGTTTTAGTTGGTGAGATTACAGGTTCGACGTGAACCACTCGCGCAGTTCGTCCGCAGTCTGGAAGCCCACATGACGAGCCGCTACCTTGCCGTCCTTGAACAGCACGATGTTCGGGATGCTCATCACACGGAGCTTCTTCACGATACCTTTGTTCTCGTCAGCGTCAGCCTTGAAGAACGCCGCCTTGTCCGCGAACTCCTCAGACAGTGCCTCGACGACCGGCGCAATCATCTTGCACGGCCCGCACCAAGTCGCCCACACATCCAGCAGAGCAACGGGAGCTGCCTCTACCGCAGAAAGATCATCATTCTCGACAACGTTTACTGCCATTGTTCACGCCTCCTACAGCAGGGACACAACGAAATCTTCTACTGCCTTCATGTCAGCAGTAGGCTCGAAACGCGCAACAACATTCCCTGCGCGGTCAACGACGAACTTAGTGAAGTTCCACTTGATGTCGGGCTTCTTCGCGTAATCAGGGTCAGCTTTGCCGAGCATGTCATCAAGTACAGCCGCCAGCTTGTGTCCTTCGCCAAATCCAGCAAAGCCCTTCTGAGCCTTCAGGAACGTATACAGAGGGAGTTCATCCGGGCCGTTCACGTTGGACTTCTTGAACTGCTCAAACTGCGTGTCGTAGTTGAGGGTGCAGAACTCGTGAATCTCGTCATCAGAGCCGGGTGCCTGCCCGCCGAACTGGTTGCAGGGGATATCAATGATCTCGAGGCCTCTGTCGTGATAAGCCTCGTACATTTTTTCGAGGGGCTCGTACTGGGGAGTGAAGCCGCAGCCCGTCGCTGTGTTGACGATGACCAGAACTTTGCCCTTGAAGGCAGAGAGCTTGACCTCTTCGCCTTTGGGCGTGAAGACGGAATAATCATATACAGTGCTCATGTCTTAACCTCCGTTGTGGGAATATGTGCATCAATTATACAGCACACTTACAGCCATTTGGTTGGGAGTTTGCGCCTTAAGAGCCTGTTAAAGCGCATCTTAAGCCTGAGTATCTTATCAGGGTCATTGCTGAGGCAGCGTTTTACCAGAGACTTTATGCCGTTATTGACGCGATAGCTCAGCCTGCAGAATATTGCGCCGCATTTTGCTGTCATTGCCTGCTCATATTCATGATCAGGGAACATGAACGAAGCTATATCTTCCTGAGTGAGCGGACGGTCTTGTATAAATGCGTTGGGGATAATCATGAAGCTGTTCTCGTCCTCGATGCCGGTCGTGAAGTTCATGAGCCTCTTCTGCATGTGAAGGTAAAGGTACTCGCGGCTTGTTTCGGAGTCTACGTCAGCGGGGATTGAGTATATCTTTCCGTTCCTCCAGACGAAGGCGGGAATTACCTCCTCAGTATTGCCAAAAGCTCTGAACTCTTTTGTGATAGGGTGTATATCTGCGTAGTTCCGTACGTAGTAATGCCCCCCCACCCGTGCATAAAAGTACTGAACAGGTTTTCAGACAGAGCAAACTCATCGAGGCCTATATATCTCTGCACTCTGTATATGTCCCTGTAGGAGATGTTCCAGCCCGGCAACTTGTGGAGTGCAAAGTGTTTTACGTCCTCAGTGTTGCGGAGGAGCTGAAGGTGTCCGTTCCGATATAACCTGCTGTACCTGTCGAGCAGGTCATCAGTGATGAATTTGCTCATGTCTCCCCAGACAAGGTCGCAGTCGCAGAAGCCCCAGAAGTCGAAGCCTTCAAGATAGTCCTCAAAGATAAGACCGTACATAGGCCTGTAGTCGCACAGCTTGTAGGGAGTGTTCAGCACCGGCTCAAAGTCTAGGTACTTGGCCGCGCGCTTCCTTATCTCCTCGAGGGTCATTGCGTGAACCTGAACATTGGCAGGAATGTTATAGCCTGACATGTCGATATCCGTGAAGATCATGAACGTGAACGACGGGTTAGCTCCCGCACTCTTGAGCCACAGCGGGAAATAGTTCGGGAACTTGCCGTAGTAAGGGAGTATCAGCGCAACAGAATGCTTATTCATCCGTGTACCTCCTTGTGAAAGTTTGAGATAATAATACACCAATTCCAATGAGAGGCAGTGAATTAATTGCGTACAAAGATTTTGCAGAAAGCGGAGTTCCTTCGCGGCTCAATGGTTGATACACTTTCTCACCTCTGCACATTCCCTGCGATTTCTCCGCACAACGGAGGCACGGGCGAGGAAGCAAAGCTGCAGGAGCTCAAGAAGATAATCGAGTCATTCGGCCTTAAGGGAGCAACGCTGAAGATAGAGCGCGTCGACGACGAAGTCTCGCCAACAGGAAACCGCCCCTCCTTGCTCCTCGAGTATCCCGGCAGGAAGAAGCAGAGACTGTGCATTCTCTCACACATCGACGTTGTGCCGGAAGGAGACCGCAGCGCGTGGACGCTTGATCCCTTTGCGCCGGAAGTCAGAGGAGAGAGGCTCTACGGGCGCGGAGTCAGCGACAACGGAACGTGCTTAGTGAGTTCGCTCTATGCGTTGAAGGCACTGCTTGATGCTGGGGGTGAACCTGAATACACGATACTTCTCGCGTTTGTTGCGGACGAGGAGATGGGAAGCCATTACGGGCTTGAACCTCTGCTAGAGCGCGGAGACCTCTTCAGGAGTGATGATTTGGTGGTTGTCCCTGATTCAGGGAATGACGCGGGGGATTTCGTCGAGATTGCGGAGAAGGCGATGCTTAGGCTGGCATTCACGGTTACAGGCAAGCAGGTACACGCCTCACTTCCGCACAGAGGGCTGAACGCCTGCCGTGTCGCAAACATGCTGGCGTATGAGATTGATGAAGCACTGCACAAGAACTTCACGCAGAAGGACGATACGTTTGACCCGCCGTTCTCGACGTTCGAGCCCACGCGCAGAGCCGCCAACGTTCCTGCGGTGAACATCGTGCCGGGACGTGAACGCTTCGAGTTCGACTGCAGGGTGTTACCATCTGTGCCGCTTGATGATGTGATTGATGTCGTCAAGAAGACGTGTGCTCGCGTCGAAGCAATTACAGGGGCGAAGATTGCGCTTGAGCCCGACATAGCAGAATCCGCGCCGGTAACTAGCCCTGATGCTGAGGTGTGCAGGCTGCTCGTTAAGTGCGTTCGTGAGGTGTTGAACGTTGAGCCCAAGACAGGCGGAGTCGGCGGAGGAACGTTCGCGGCGTTCTTCAGGCGGAAGGGCATCCCTGCGGTGGTGTGGTCTCAGGAGAGCGGGGGAGTTGCGCACCAGCCCGACGAGTACACGGACATAGATTACCTCATGAACAACGCGAAAGTTTTTGCGCTGATGATGGCCGGAGAATAACTGCACAAAAAACCCCCTCACACATTCGGAGGGGGCTTCCGTTTACACTTAATTACTTCCTCTGCTTCTTCAGCATGTCAACATACACTGCGAGAAGGATAACTACGCCTTTCGCTATCTGCTGCCAGAATGAATTAAGCCCCAGAAGGTTCAAGCCGTTGTTCAGGACTCCGATGATGAGTACGCCGATGAAGGTTGAGCCGATTTTGCCGACACCGCCGGACATTGACGTTCCGCCCAGAACCGTTGCCGCAATCGCGTCCATCTCGAAGGCCTGTCCTGCTGTGGGCTGACCGGATGCCATGCGCGCGCACAGAACTACTCCCGTGAACGCCGCAAGGAATCCGCTCATCGTGTAGACCAGCATCTTCGTGCGGGCAACATTAACGCCGGAGAAGATAGCCGCCTTGTCGTTGCCGCCGACTGCGTAGACGTGCCGCCCGAATCTCGTCTTGCTGAGCAGAATCACGCAGATTATCAGGAACACTGCCATGTAGATTACGGGGTACGGTATCGGCCCGAGATAGCCCGTCCCTATGATCTGGTACTCAGGAATCATTGCGCGGATGGGCTGGCCGTTGCTGTAGATGTACGCAGCACCTCTGGCCATCTGCATCATCGCCAAAGTTACGATGAAGGGAGGTATTGTTGTCTTCGCGATCACGAAGCCGTTGAACAGACCTAGAGCCGTACCGATGATGATTGACGTGGCGACTGCGCCCGGAACGCTGAAGCCGCTCTTGACGATGAGACCCGCGCTCAGAGTTCCCGAGATTGCGAGGATTGAGCCGACTGAAAGGTCAATTCCGCCGGTGATTATCGCGAAGGTCATTCCGAACGCAAGGCACGCATTCGACGAAACCTGACGCAGAACGTTCACGAGGTTGCGCTGTGAATAGAATACCCCGTTTGTCGTGAATGACAGGATTACGCACATTATCAGTAACCCTATCAGCGTTCCCATGTTGTCCTTAAGGTAGCGCACTACCCCGTTCTGTGCCTTAATTTTATTCTCAAGCGGCATTGCTAGTTCCTCCGTTTCCTGTTGCGTAACGCATGATTAATTCCTGGCTCAGCTCGTTCTTGCCGAGATTCGCCGTAACTCTTCCTTCGTGCATGACTAATACCCTGTCGCTCATGTTGATTACTTCCGGCAGGTCTGAACTTATCATCAGGATTGCTACTCCCTGCTTGGCCAGTTCGTTCATGAAGCCGTAAATCTCCGCCCTCGCGCCAACGTCAACGCCTCTTGTGGGTTCGTCAAGGATGAGGAGCTTCGGTTTTGTCGCCAGCCACTTCGCAATGACTATCTTCTGCTGGTTTCCGCCGCTGAGGTTCTCCGCGAGCTGGTCGGGTGTCGGTGTCTTTATCGCGAGCTCCTGAATGTGCCGTGCAATCTCCTCTACCTCGCGCGATGGGTTGCCCAGCGGATGCCCCTTGTAGAGCTCGTGAAGTATCGTCAATGTCAGGTTGTACCCGACGGAGTTGATGAGCACTAAGCCTTCTTCCTTGCGGTTCTCGGGGACGAGAGCTATTCCGTTGTTCATTGCGTCCCTGACCGAGCGGATGTGCACGGGTTGTCCCTCAATCAGGATTTGTCCCGTATAATTCGGGTCAATCCCGAAGATGCAGTGTGAGGTCTCGCTTCTGCCTGCACCGACGAGGCCGGACATTCCGACAATCTCGCCTTCACGCACCGCGAAGGATACGCCGTTCACGAAAGGAGGGCTCACAAGGTCTTTGACCTCAAGCACAACTTTGCCGGGCGTAACTGCGTCCTTGAAGTACAGCTGTGTGAGCTCACGTCCGACCATCATCGCTATAAGCTGGTCGTTGGTGGTCTCGCGGGTGTTGACCGTCCCGACGTACTGGCCGTCGCGCATAATCGTAACCCTGTCCGTGATGGCGAATAGCTCGCTCATTCTGTGGGAGATGTAGATTATGCCGATGCCCTCAGCCTTAAGCTGCCTCATCGTCTCGAAGAGTACTTCTGTCTCCTTGTCGGTGAGTGAGGCTGTGGGCTCGTCCATCACGAGGATGTCCGCGTCGACGGAGAGTGCCTTTGCGATCTCGACCATCTGCTGCTGTGCAATGCTCAAGTCCTTGATGAGCGTGTTCGGGTCAAAGTCCAGTCCTAGACGGGTAAGCAGCTTCCTAGCTTCCTCGTTCTCCTGCCCGCGCTTGATGATGCCGCCGACGTTGCGCTCCCGGCCAAGAAACATGTTCTCCGCTATCGACAGGTACGGCACAAGGCACAGTTCCTGATGGATTACGCTGATGCCGTGAGCCTGTGAGTCCGCAACGCTACGCATGATGTGGGACTCGCCCTTGACGATGACTTCTCCTTCTTCGGGGATGTATATTCCGGCCAAGCACTTGATGAGGGTTGACTTGCCCGCTCCGTTTTCGCCTAACAGTGCGTGAACTTCTCCGGCTCTCAGCTCAAAATTTACGTCCTTCAGCGCGTAAACGCCGGGAAACTTCTTGTGGATATGCTTCATTTCAAGCAGTATCTTGTCTTCTGCCATGAAAGATTTTCACCTCCATACATAAATAAGAGGCAAGAGCCGTTAAGCATCCTGCCTCTGTGTGTCAGATTCTACTGCCAGCCGTCAACGCCGAACTCGTCAACGTTCTCTGCCGTGATGAGCGTTACGGGTACGGGTACGTGCTTCTCGACCTTCTCGCCAGCGAGAATCTTGTACGCCATCTCTACGCCGATCTTGCCGATGTTGATGGGGGACTGCGCCGCTGTGCCGGTCATCATGCCGTCCTTGATCATCTTCTTCGCGTCGGGCGAACCGTCAACGCCGTAGATGAGCACGCCCTCAAGAGCGTTCGCCGCGCGGAGTGCCTGGATTACGCCGAGTGCTGTCGGGTCATTCACGCACATAACGACTGCCATGTCGGGGATTGCCTGAATGATGTTCTCCATCTTGGGCATCGCTATCTCGAGCTGGCCTTCGCTGCTGTCTTCCTGAGCAATCGTGAACTCCGGGTGCTCCTCGATGATCTTCTTGAAGTTCGCGATTCTGTCAACGCCTGACTTCGTGGTGGGATGGCCGAGAATGACTGCCTTGCCGCCCTTCGGAAGACGCTTGAGCATATCTTCTCCGCAGACGAGCCCTGCCGCGAGGTTGTCGCTTGCGACTATGCAGGCTACGTACTCTTCATCGTAGACGGGTGCGTCAACGTTGACGATGGGGATGCCCGCTTCGTGAGCCGCAAGAAGTCCGGGAGCGACTGCCTGCCAGTCTACGGGGTTGAGGAAGATTGCGTCCACGCCCTGAGCGACCATGTCCTCGATCTGGCTGATCTGCTTCACTGCGTCGAGCGCGGGGTCAAGCGTGATGAGGGTATCGCCGTTGGCTTCGACTGCTGCCTTGATTGCGTCGTTCATGACACCGAAGAACGGATTGTTCATGGTCATGTAGGTTGCGCCGAACTTTCTGCCCTGAGCACCTGCGACGCTGAACGATGCGACAACGAGGAGTACTGCGAGGAACAACACAAAGAGTTTCTTCATAAGAGAATACCTCCTGCAACGATATAGAATTGTGAATAAAAAAATGGGTGCTAGGATTATACAACATTTTATTGTGAGGTGTACCAGCATGAATTACTATCTCGGAATAGACACAGGCACAACGTCAATCAGCATAGCCGCCGTCAGTGAAGCCCGCGAACTCCTCAAGAGCATAACCATCAACCACAACGCTTTTCTTCCTTTGCCCGGCAGAATCCAGAACCCCGAGCGCATCAAGTCCCTCGTCCTCGAAGCAGTTGACGGCCTTACGCGTGAACTTGGCCAGCCGTCGGCGATAGGCTTCACCGGTCAGATGCACGGCATACTGTACGTGAACGCGAGGGGTGAAGCAGTTTCTCCGCTGTGGACGTGGCAGGACGCTTGCGGGGATGACTGCCTTCCTCTTTTGCGCGGACACGGCCTGAAAGTCTCGTCGGGTTACGGTACGGCAACTCACCTTCACCTTCAGCGCGCGGGCAAAATTCCGGCAGAGGCGGTGAAGTTCACGACAATAAGCGACTACATAGCAATGACCTTGTGCGGCAACACTGAGCCCGTACTCTCCTCCGACATGGCGGCAAGTCTGGGATGCTTTGACCTCCGGCGCAGGGAGTTCATGACGGACAGACTAGTTGAGGCCGGAGCAGATGTCTCGTACCTTCCGCGCGTGCTGAAAGGCTATGCTGTTGTTGGCGAAACAGCTTCAGGAGTGCCGGTAGTGTGTTCGATGGGCGACAATCAGGCGGCGGTGAAAGGCTCGCTGAAGGACGAGGCGGCTTCGCTGCTCGTGAACGTCGGGACGGGCTCGCAGGTGTCGTTTGTATCGCGGGAATACGTCGATGTTTCGGGGGACGTTGAGCTGCGGCCTTACGGTGAAGGCTTTGTGCTGGCGGGAGCGGCTTTGTGCGGAGGGAGAGCCTACGCGATTCTGGAGAAGTTTTGCCGGGAACTGGCGGGGCGCGAGTGCTGGGGGCTGATGGCGGAGAAGGCTGAAGAGTTCCTGAAGGGCGGAGGTACAGCGTGGGAGGTTGAGACTACGTTTATGGGAACGAGGTCAGACCCGGAAAAGCGCGGGAGCATTCGCGGGATAAGCGAGGAGAACTTCTGCGTCGGGTCGCTGACAGTGGGGGTGCTTCGCGGGATTCTCGGCGAACTTCACGGAATGTACGAGGTCATGACGCGCTTGACGGGCAGGAAGGCGAGTGTTCTTGTAGGCTCTGGCAACGGAATGCGGAAGAATCCCTTGATGCAGAGGCTTGCGGGCGAGATGTTCGGGATGAAGGTAGAGATTCCTGCGTTCACGGAAGAGGCGGCGTGCGGGTGTGCGATGTGCGCGATAGAGGCACGCTAACCCACAACAAAGCCGGGACTCCCTCACAGAATCCCGGCTTACGTCTTCTCAGCTAACTTACTTCTTGCAGATGCCGTCCAGCCACTCGAACAGCTCCGGCAGGTCGTAATTCCCGTCGTGAGGAACATTCCACACCGCCGCAACATCAGCATCATACCCCGCCTGCTTCAGCTTCAGTGCAAGGATCGCCGGAATAGCCAGCGAAGTGTCCCTGTCCTTAACGCCGTGCCGAATGCGCCAGTACTTTGCTGTGCTGACTCCCTCTTTGCCGATGAAGTTCATCGGGTTCATGACGTATATCTTATCTGCGTCAGCCATCGCAGGCTTCTCCGCCGTCGAATGCTCGAAAGCATAAGCAGTGAAATGTGCGTCCGCAAACTCGTTGTTCTCAAAGCTCTTCATGTTCAGCGAGTCGAACGCAGGAGCGGCCTTCATTCTCGTTGCCCACTCCGCATACTCCTCGAGGTCAACGCCGGTAACCTTGCCTTCATCCTCGTCAACCTCCAGCCACTCGAGCCCGAGAACGTTCTCTCCTGCGTCAAGTGCCTTCTGTGCCGCCGCAATGTACAGCCCCTCAATGTACTCCTTGAACGACCCGTCGCCGTCATCGTCGAGCTCGTAACCCTCGAGTTCAAGGCTGTTGAGGTACGCGGGGAAAGCTGCCTTCAGCGCGTCGGAGGCCGCCTTCATGTTGTCGTCCATCTCGCGCGCCGGGCCCATGTGGTAGGTGTTCACGCCGTTGAATATCCATTCATAGGCCATGTCAGCATTCTCGAGGTTAGTGATAGGGCAGTACACGACTGACGCAAAAATATCGTCGCGTTCTTCCTCTGCACCTATAGCCTGAAGGTAGGGCTCGTACTCTTTTGCGTTGCCGGTTGCTCCGAGAAGTGAAGAGAGTGCTCCGCCCGCGCTCAGTCCGTCGGAGATAATCTTCTCCGTGTCGCCCGCAGGAAGCCTGTCCTTGTTATGGCGTACCCAGCGAACTGCCGCCTTGTAGTCCACGATTAACGCGGGAGCTTTGCCGTTCTCGAGAGTGCGTCCGCGAATCGCAGGAGAAATCACAACGTACCCCTTCGAGAGTGCGTACAGTGCAACGTTCGGTGTTCCGTGCCGCGTGTCGTTTGCTGGGATGAACTGCTTGCCCGGCAGGTAGCCGCCGACTCCGTTCGGCATCAGAATGGGCGCAGTCTTGGCCGTGTAGCCGTTGATGGTCTCACCGTGAAAATACTCCTCAGGTACGTAGATATTCAGCCTCTGGTACTCGGGCTCAACAGGGTTCTTGACGTAGGGGATGTCCAGCCACGAACGGAAGGTTACGAGCTTGTCCCCCGCAAGCAGTGTCTGTGAAACTCTGTTGCCCGGAGGCATCGTGATAGAGTCAGCAGGACCGTTCGCGAAATCCGCCGCCGCTGAGCACGAACACAACGACACCGCAACTATAACCGCACATAACAGCTTGAATCTCATGTACAACAACTCCTCCTCTACAGCCTTATTCCGGCCTTCCTGAACACCGCGACTACTGCATCAAGACTCTTGTAGCCGACTTCCTGCGCAACTACTTTGCCTGAGGCATCACGGAACAGCAGAGTAGGCACGTAACGTACATTGTACTTCCGTGCAATGTCGGGGTTGTCCTCGAGGAATATGTGCGCCGTCGAGACTTTACCCTGATATTTCGCGTCTATCTGCTTCATGACCTTCTCCATCTGTGAACACGCCGGACATGTCTTCGTCGAAAGCATAGTTACAGAAGGAAGAGCAGCCGATGCACAACCGCACAACACCATCACCAGCACAAGAGCTGATAACATCTTCACGCTGAACTTCATTGCAATACACTTCCTTATGATGAATTTGCCTGCATTCTACAAAACCTTGCGCGTTAATCACAATACACAATAATAACTAAATTTTCGATGCGCTATAATCTTCACATTCATCACGAAAATTTACATTAAGGAGAGTCTTCCTGCATGAACGAACAAGGAAAGATTGTCAGCACCTGCGACATTGATGAAAATCTTGCGCTCCAGATGTGGACAAGGGGGCGTACGCCGCGCCTCTCTATCTTCAACAAGGTCAAGAACTCCCGCAAGCTGATACATATTGCGTGGACGGAGAAGCTGGACAGGACATTAACCATCAGCGGCAAGAAGCCCGGCGAAAACATCACCTACACCGTGAGGGACTTTGAGAGCGCAATAGCTACGATACTTGCAGGATTTGCGGCCAAGACCAACTTCAAGCCGAAGTACCTGAAGCTCGCCCTTGACCTCGAGAAAGCAATGAACCGCCCCGAAATCGCCAGCACCAAAGCCGACTTTGCAATGATGGCAGAGGACAAACGTTCAGCCCTGTGGATCGCGGACTGCTCGGCGGACAGGAACACGGGAGTTTTCAGGCCGTTCTTCCCGATGAACGAGCAGGAGGCAGAGATAGCCTCAGAAGAGAGGCTTCTGATTGACGGCCCGGCAATGAAGACCTATGACGGCCTCGTGAAGACCGGTGTCTTGGCCGCCCTCAAGGAAGCCAACCCCGAACGCTGGGTGAACCCCGTGCGCGTAAGTGCGGCGGCGATGCTTCTGGGGTTCTCGTACTGCGGAGCTGACGGCACAAAGACTGCTGACGAAATCTGGGCAGAAGGCGAGAAGAAAGCTCCCACACAGCTCGGGCAGGTCGCGATGAGAGCTCCCGTGAAGAAAATCTCGCTTCATGATGCGGGACTCTTCCGGCTCGGGCACAAGCTCACCGCCTACATCAGGCACTGCAGCTACATTCACGAGCTGGAGATAGCGTACTCTGACGACAGCATCAAGGAGCTTCAGGACGAGGGGTTCTCGCGCTCACGTAGGATAGACTTCAACACGGGAACTCTCGGCGATGTACCTTACCGCGTAACCTTCTACGAGAACGCTGACGAGGGCATGACGGCTTTCGGGTGCGTCCCGCGAATGCCGACATCAAGACACACCGGCGACATGGTGCTGTTAATCCCGACGGACATCTACAAGCAGGCTCTGGCGAACAATAGCATCTGCGGAAACGCTGAGGATGACTTCTTCACAATTACGCGGCTTCTTTGGGCTCATCAGTTCAGGCTGTGGTACGAGACGCTGAAGCCCTACGTGAGGACGGTTGCGGGGCTGATAGAGGGATGATGAAGAAGTTATTGTGTGTTGTGCTTCTGCTGTTGTGTATGGGAACGGCAGAGGCAGAAGGACAGCGCAGGCTCTCTGTAGTGATTTTCCCGACGATAAATTCAACCGGCCTCGAAATCTGGGAGAGCAAGTATTATCCGTATAACGTCCTTGAGCAGAAGATGTCGAACTACCTCGAGGAACTGTACAAGAGGTCTCCGCTGATAGAAGCCCGCACTCTCGACGAAGCAGGAATGAACCACTGGCTTTCGGGAGCAAGGGGCGGCGATGACATGGCCGTACAGCTTGAGATGTATTCCGCGCGCTTGAAGGAACGCCACGTAGTCGGGACTGTCGATACGGGGAAGGTATTATTGAGGCTCAGGGTGTACGACTCGCGCCGTGCAGGAACTGTAGCAGTCAGGAACGTCAAGGGAAGCGACAAGAGGTTCACGCTGGATTCCGATGAAGACGTGTACTGGTTTGACGGAGCAATCTCAGGACTGGGGATTCCGTTCGAGGGAGGGCTGGACTTGTTCGGGCTGACTAAGACGGACTACAAGGGGCAGAAGATGAGCCGCCTGACGTGGGCGCAGTTTCAGGGAAGCTCGCACTGGCAGGCCATAAAGAACGCGATTAATCAGGCCTACGACGAATCGATGAACCAGATACGCAACGTTATACGCTCCAACGAACCCGACGCACAGCTTCTCGCCAACGACAACTTCTCCACGTCGTACGAGACCGTCGGGAGAATCCTTGCTCCTAC
The DNA here is from genome assembly GCA_017450125.1 of Synergistaceae bacterium. Lineage (NCBI taxonomy): Bacteria > Thermotogati > Synergistota > Synergistia > Synergistales > Synergistaceae > Synergistaceae bacterium. The sequence goes on from JAFSWZ010000039.1 coordinate 103,223, forward strand.
CGCAACGTCAACACGCAAACGCCGCGATTACATCATCTCGCTGGGACGGTTCGCGAACGGTGCGCTTGACGGCGTTAAGGTGGGGGAAGTCCTCGATGTTGTGAGGGCGGACACGTACGTAACCGTTGTGCCGAGTGATCCGGTTGTTGTTCTTCCTAAGGTTGTCGGCAAGGTGAAGGTCATCAAGGTCTATGATGACAACGCCGTAGTGAGGGTAGTGAAGGACAACAAGAGCGAGCCCGTAACCCTGAAGGACATTGTAGTTAAGCACACAAAAATGACTGGGAAGTGATAGACGATGAAGAGATTGATTCTGCTGGTAACCCTGCTTGCGGTCTGCCCGGCGTTCGGAGCGGACGACGACAGCACGCCCTACATGCCTTACCCTGAAACTCCGCCGAAGGCACAGCCAGCACCAGCAAAGAAAGCTGCCCCAAAGAAGAAAGCTCCGGCCAAGAAACCAGCCCCCGCGAAGAAGCCGGCACAGAAGAAGACAGTTCAGCGTGCACCTGCGCGTCCATCGAGCCTTCAGCAGGGAATAGCACTGATGCAGCAAGAACGTTACGAGCAGGCAAAACCTTACCTGCTGAAAGCTATTCAGGAGAACAGGAATGACCCCAATGCGTGGTACTGGTACGGGGTATATCACGAGAAGACGGGAGGGTTTCATCAGGCACAGTATTTCTACAGCAAGGCAGTAACGATTGACCCTGCATTTGAGCCGTTGTCGCGCGTGGTGTTCTACCCGGAAGACCCCGAGAAGACGCCGCTGTGGGATCCGAAGCGTCCGGCGCGCGTTTACCCCGTCGAAGTTGCGAGCACCGGCGGGCTGTCGACTGTTCCCGCAGGACGCTCGAGCTTCCCGACAGCACCGAATGACCCCGAGCTCCCTCACGTTCCTGTGTACACACCTCCAGAGCCCGGCTCTGCACCGTTCGACGGAGATGCGTGGAGTCCTGCAGTGTACGTTCCTCCGTCGCCGGAAGAAGCGATGAACGAGGGCGAACATTCTCCTGTGTACATTCCGCCAGAACCGGCAGGGATAGTCGCCGAAGTCCCGCAGGTTTCGCCGCAAGTACAGGAGATTCCTGTTGTGCGTTACCCGGAAGGCTACGTGCCGGGACAGACCGTGCCAGCGCGTCAGGACGAGATGCGCAGAGCCGACAAGCCGCTGTACACTCCTCCGAAGCCCGGCGAGAAAGCTCCGACACCGCAGAAAGTAACGAAGCAGTCTGCACCAGCACCGGCAAAGAAGGCAGCTCCGGCCAAGACGCAGACCGTCAGCACGCCGAGACAATCTTCTTCCGTTCCTGCGAGCAGAGTAGTCCGACAGACACCGAAGAAGACCGCCGCCAAAACCCGCAAAGCTCCGACTCCGCAAGCGCGCCCAGCTCAGCCAGCCTCGCGCGACGTTACGCCCGCAAGGCCTGCGACACCTTCCGCACCGTCAAGGACTCCTGAGCCCGTAACCCCTCCGCGTGAGCCTGAGCCTGTACCGCAGACACCGTATATTCCGCCGGTAGGACAGAACGCACCCGACCCTGGAACAATTCCCGACACGCCTATTCCGCCGGTGAACCAGCAGTGAGGTGATTGACATGAAGAAACTTTTTGCGGCAATTGCGCTGATTCTTGGCCTGAGCTCGTGTGCCTTGTCGGCGGAGAAGCCCATACAGGTTACACAGCCAGCCTACCGCGACATGAAGTTCTACGTTTACAAGCCGGTGAACGTACCAAAAGACTTCTACGTTACGTTTGACGGTTACCTCGTCTACAAGAACGCTAAGGGAGTGTGGAATTACGGCAGTGCGGAGAAGAGCGGCATTGTGAGGACAGATTACGTTGTCGGGGCAGTGCTTCCGTCGGTCGTGAGGCTGAAGCCTTACTCCACGAAAATATCTTCCGTTGCGCCGGTTCTCGGGACTGATGCGGCAGAACCTGGCACACCGCCAGAGGCCAAGTACCCGCGCGTTGTCTACATGCCTCCGTCTTCGGGCTTCGAGGCATCACCGTCAGCCGGGCTCTCGCCGTACAATCCTGACTGGATACACAACTCTAACTTTATGGCTCTGGGAAAATGGCAGAAGAGCATTGACCGCATAGGCGTAACGTACAGGCCTATGATCCCCGTCGCGTGGAAAGGCGAACATCCCGAAGTCGTCTACGCATGGACGGGCCTGCAGTGGAAGCAGCTCGATGCAAAGTCTGCGCACGCTACTGCACTCAGCACGTTACGGCGGGAACTCTACGATCTCACGAGGTACATCCGCAAGGTCAACATGCTGCGCTGGTCGGATGATGACTCGCACGTGCTGTCCCACTACTCGATTATGTGGGGCTATAAGTGGATGGGCTCAATCTTTCTGGGAGGGGACTTCTGATGAAGAGAAAATTTCTGCTCGCAATCGCACTTGTTGCGGCAATTGCCTCGAGCTCTGAGGCAAAACGTTACGTAACAGAGCCGCTTCTTGTTCCGCAGTCTCCTTACGCGGGAATGACCTTCTACGTCTACCGCCCCTACAACATGCCGCCGGACTGGTACATCACGCTTGACGGCTACCCTGTGCACAAGAACTCGGACGGAACTTGGGTGTACGGCACCTCCGAAGGTCCTAACCTCGTGCCGACGAATTACGTTGTGGGGTCTGTTGTGCCGTCGATGGCCGGGCTCACTAAGTGGGTAAGCGACGCACAGATCTCCGAGCTCAGGAAGCTCCCGACAGCAGAGACGCTCGAGGTCAGGCAGAAGGGCTACACGCGCAACCAGATGGCGCAGGGACAGAACTACTCGACATACATTCCCGACTGGACGTTCAGCCCGGCGTTCATGGCTATCGGGAACTGGAAGGGTACTGTAGACAGAATCGGCGTGCTCAACAATCCAGCTATGCCGGTCGCGTGGTCAGGCAACCGCCCGAAAGTCATCTACGCGTGGACAGGCAGAGGCTGGCATCAGGTCAACGTCAAAGAATCACAGTCGCCGGTCGCCGCGATACTTCACGAGTACCAGACGCTGAGGAAACTTCTCCGGGACTCCGGCTTCAAGTGGTATGAACAGGACATGCCGATACTCGCACAGCAGGCGAAAGCGTGGGGGTATTACTGGCTGGGAGAGATAAGCATAAAAAGGAGTGATTAATCATGTGTGTACTATTCGCTTACGAAGCACCTGCGGACAGCCTTATCGTCCGGCTCAGCACAGCTTTCAGCAGCAACGATGCGCTCGAGGTTCACATACTGTTCCACGAACTTATTACGCTGGCATACAGAGACCACTACGCGTCCGGCAACTTGTGGCAGAACTACCTGACGCACTTCATCCTGACCAACGAAAACTTCTTCTCGCTTGCGTGCGAACGACGTGCTCCTCCGCAAGGTTCATTAAGGGACGTGGCACTTCACGACTTCGATGGCTTCAAGAGGCTGTTTGCGCTGGACAATGAGCACATGCACTACATCAACAACTTCACGGGTGAGAGCTGCTGCACGTCGCCGGTGTGTGAGATAAGCAAGGCCATCGCGGAAGCCTCAACCCCGCAAAGAATCTTCGACATCGTTACGAACTTCTACCGCCGACACGGAGCGGGAAAACTGGCATTCAGCCGTGCGTTCAGGTTCGACGGGAGGGAGCTGCTGCCGGTCGAGCATGTCGGTGATGTGAGGCTGGCGGACATTGTGGGGTACGAACCGCAGAAGGCGGAGCTCGTCGCGAACACTGAGGCGTTCCTTGCTGGCAGGCCTGCGAATAACGTTCTGCTTTACGGCGACGGAGGCACTGGGAAATCCACGAGCATCAAGGCAATCTTGAACGAGTACGCTGACGCTGGATTAAGGGTAATAGAGATATACAAGCATCAGTTCAGGGACATCCTGCCGCTCACCGAAATGCTGAGGGATCGTAACTGCAAATTCATAATCTTCATCGATGACCTGTCGTTCGAGGAAGGAGAAGTGGAGTACAAGTATTTGAAGGCTGTTATCGAGGGAGGAATAGAGACGCGGCCGGACAACATATTGATTTACGCAACGTCGAACAGGCGGCACATTGTGCGTGAGGTCTGGCGGGACAGGGACGACATGGAGCACAAGGGGGACATTCACCGCTCGGACACGGTGGAAGAGAAGCTGTCTCTGGCATCGAGGTTCGGCGTGGCAATCAACTACTCGAGCCCGCGCCGTGAGGAGTACCGTGCTATTGTGAGGGCACTTGCGGAGAAGGCGGGGCTTGAGGTTGACGACGCACTGATTGCGGGGGCTGACAGGTGGGAGCTCCGGCACGGAGGAATGACCGGTCGTGCGGCACGTCAGTACGTGGACTATCTTCTTGGCCGGAAGGTCTAGCTACACGAGCAGCATGGCATCACCGAACGAGAAGAACCGCCACCCTTCGCGTGCTGCTTTCCCGTAAACCTCCAGAAGCTCCCTCAACGCTTTTTCCCCGTTCCTGCCGGATTTGTCCGCAACAAACGCCGCAACAAGCATAAGCAGCGAACTTTCCGGCAGGTGAAAATTCGTGATGAGAGCGTCAACCGCACTGAACGTGTAGCCCGGATAGATGTAGAGGCTGGTATCTCCCTCTCCGGCCTCTCCCACGAAAGTCTCCAGCGTACGAGCCGCCGTTGTTCCTGACGCGATAACCCTGCCTCCACGCTTTCTGCATTCCTGAATCATCGCGGCTGTCTTGGCCGGAAGCTCGCAGTGTTCCGTGTGAATGCTGTGCTCCCGGATGTCCGCAGTCTTCACCGGCCTGAACGTCCCAAGCCCGACGTGAAGCGTAACGTACCCGATGCTCACTCCGAGCGTGCGGATTCTCTCGAGAAGCTCCGGCGTGAAGTGCAGGCTCGCGGTCGGTGCCGCCGCAGAACCGTCATGACGCGCAAAAACTGTCTGGTACGCAGTGCGCATCTCGTCGCCCGCGTGAATGTACGGAGGCAGAGGAACTTTCCCCGCCTCATCAATGAACGACAGGAACGCCTCGCGGTCAGGCAGACCGAACCTCACATCACGGATGCCTTCAGGCTTGTCGGCGACAATCTCTGCGTTCACGCCCGCAACGTTCACCGAGACACCGGCGCGGAGCTTGCGTGCAGGTTTTACTAGGGCTTCCCACGTCAGGAAGTCAGGCGAAAGATTCCGTAGCAGCAAGAGCTCGAACTTTCCGCCCGTCTTCCTCCTTCCTGTCAGCCGCGCAGGAATCACCTTAGTGTCATTGAGGATAAGCAGGTCATCAGGCCGCAGGTACTCCGTTATGTCGCGGAAATGCTTTGACCACTCGACAGCACCTGCCTTAACGTCCCACACAAGAAGCCTCGATGAATCTCGCGGGTTAGCAGGAGACTGCGCGATGTTCTCGGGCGAAAGGTCGTAGCTGTAGGAGCTCAGGGAGTATATATCCATCACTTGAACTTCTTGACGGTCGTGCCGGGATAGTAGTGCATGAGGATTTTCTCCGCAGTGTAGCCCTTCTCTGCCATCGCCATAGCTCCCCACTGGCTCATTCCTACTCCGTGCCCCCAGCCTCTGCCGTAAAACACAAACTCGTTCCCGGACTTCTCGATCGCGTAACCGTATTTGCTCCTCTGCTTCTTCTGCGGAGCGGGCGCGGCTGTCTTCTTCGTCCGGCCAAGTCCGGCCTGGTAGTACTGCTTCTTCTTGCCGGGATTAGTCAGCATGTCGATCATCTCCGTCGTCGTGAAGACTCCTTCGGCGGTCATCCGCGCTATCGCCTGCTCCTCCTCAAACGTGAGCTCGCTGCCTGATGACTGCCCGCCCTGACGCGTTACGAGGCCGCTGGGTGTCGTCGTGTTGTTCACCCTGAAAGCTCCTCCAGACGGCGTGAACATCGTGCTCTTCAGCGTTCGCGGGTCTACGTTTGTGCGGAACTGGCTCGCCTTGATGGTCTTGCTGCCCTTCGTGCCCGTGAACGTCATAGTTACTGCGCGGCCTCCATCGTCAACCTCAGAGACCTGAACTGCGCTTATCGGCCCGATGTCAGTGCCCGTAATTTTCGTGATGGCACTCTGAATCTTGGCCGCCGAAATCCTTGCCGTCCACGAAGCAACAGGAGACTTGTAGTTCACGACTTCCGGCACGCCCTGAAGGTAAGGGATGCTCTGTCCCCAAACGTCCGAGATGTCCGCCGTGTGCCCTCCGCTGTCGGAGTGAAAGTACGTGTAGGCTATCTCCTTGCCGTACGTCAGAATCTCTCCGGCCGTGCTGGCTACTGCCTGATTGGTCTTGTCCGACTCGACACCTGCTCCCTTGTAGACCTGGTCAGCGTCCGTGTCCACAACATCATAGCCCTTGTTCGCTCTGTTCATGCTCTGCTTGAGGACGTAGGTTCGCGCGCAGATAGCCTGTGCCCTCAGAGCCTCTCTCGGCCAAGATGCACCGACTTCTGCCGGAAGAACCCCGCACAGGTACTGCTCAACGTCAACAGCATTAAGCAGCCCGGCCTTCTGCGTGATCAGGAACGCTCCCCTGTACGTCCTGCCGTTGAACTTCAGGAGTCCCGCGCTCGTTATTCTCACCGGCATCGGGAACGAAAACGCGCTGATGTTCACGTTTCCGCCCGAGACAGTGAGGTGCGCTGATTCTCCGAGATTCGCGAGCCGTCCGTCAGCGTCAACCATCGTGAGAGTTCCGGCTGTGCTGCCTATGTTGAAGACAGAACCTCCCGACAGCCTCACGTACACGTCCCGCGCCTCAGCCCCGAACGGGCACGCAAGAATCACCAGCGCAAGGACAAAAATTCTGCTCCGAATACTAATCATCTCCCTTCATGTACAGCGAAAGACCCGCAACAGCCGCCGCTAATGCATCAGCAGTGTCGTCGGGTCTCGGTATCTCCTCAAGCGAGAGGGCATCGCGCACCGCCGCTTGAACCGTATGCTTGTCGGCCTTGATGTCTCCGCAGACCACCTGCTTTATCCGTGTAGGCGTGGGCTCCAGAGCCTCTAGGCCTTTTTGCGCAATCAGGAACATTATCACTCCGCGTGCCTGATAGACATATTCGGCGGTCTTGACGTTCTTGCCGAAGAACAGCCGCTCTATCGACACGAAATCCGGCCTGCAAGCGTCTATCTGTTCCTGAAGCCGGCCGTAAATCAGCAGCAGCCTTTCCGTGAAGCTCAGCACCGGCTTCGTCTCTATGCACCCGTAGTTCAGTGCCCTAAGCCCGTTCCCGGACTGCTCGACTGCTCCATAGCCCAGCCTTGCGAGCCCGGGATCAATGCCCAGACAGACAACGCTATTCTTCAAGCTGTGAGGCTACCTCGTCAGGTATCTCGAAGTTGGAATACACGTTCTGAACGTCGTCGTGTTCCTCGAGGGCATCAACAAGCCTCATGACCTTTTTCGCCGCCTCAACATCAGCAACCTCAACAGGAGTCTTCGCGATCATCGAGACTTCTGCGCTCTCGACGACATACTTTGCCGCCTCAAGAGCTTTCTGAAGCGCGTCGAGGTCTGACGGTTCGCAGTACAGCGTGAAGCCCTCGTCGCTCTCCTCCATGTCGGACATTCCCGCATCGAGCCCGACGGTCATTAACGCGTCCTCGTCGAGGCCTTCGCCCTTGACCTCGATTACGCCTTTGCGGTCAAACATCCACGCCACAGAACCTTCACTGCCCATCTGCCCGCCGTTGCGTGCGAGGAGTGCGCGTATCTCGGGGGTAGTTCTGTTGCGGTTGTCGGTCATGACGTTTACGAGTACGGCGATGCCTGCAGGCCCGATGACTTCATACGTAAGTTCGTCGTAGGAGATGTCTCCGAGCTCGCCCGTTCCGCGCTTTATGGCACGGGTGATGTTGTCGTTGGGAACACTGACGGCTTTTGCGCGCTCAATGGCTGTCTTGAGGCGCATATTCATTGCGGGGTCTCCGCCGCCGTCTTTTGCTGCGATGATGATGGCGCGTACGAGCTTCTGAAAGAGGTTGCCCCTCTTTGCGTCCTGTGCTGCCTTGCGGTGCTTAATGTTTGCCCACTTTGAATGTCCTGACATGGATTGTTTACCTCCTGAAGATTGGAATCGGCTTGCGTTTGTGTTCGCTTCGTCTGCGCATTACGTCTATACGTTCTTTAGCTTTGGGGTCATCGATTCTGCCTGATGCAAGATACTCATCAAGAACATCATACGTGAAGCCCATATCGCCCTCATCGGTCTGTCCGTCGTAGAGGCCTGCGCTGGGAGCTTTGGTGATGATTCGGCCGGGAACTCCGAGCTCGCGTGCCATTGCTCTTATCTCGCGCTTGAGGAAGCCCGCGAGAGGCATAAGGTCAACGCCGCTGTCCCCGTACTTGGTGAAGTAGCCGGTCTCGTACTCTGATCTGTTGCTTGTCCCGCACACGAGGAAGTTCCTGCTTTGCGCGAAGGTGTAGAGCGTAACCATGCGGAGACGAGCCTTGAGGTTGGACGTGGTGAGGGAGGACAAGTTTCCGCCCGCGAGAGCGCACATTGCGTCGAACACTCCTGACAGGTCAGCGCGCTCAAACTTCACATCAACGGCTTCAGCGAGAAGACGCGCGTCCTCTTCATCGTCGGGGATGCTGTGGCAGGGCATGATTACGCCGAGCACTCCTTCACGCCCGAGAGCTTCGCGGCCAAGTGCGGCCAGTACAGACGAATCAATACCGCCGGAGAGCCCGAGAACGATTCCATTTGCTCCTGCAGAAGCAACCTCATCACGCAGCCATTGTTCGCACTGAATGATTGTATTACGCAAGTTGTGTTTTCCTCTCAATCTGAATATTCAGGTATTATACACTCATTCAAGCAGCCCCGTTAAGATTCTCACGCCCTCCATCGCGTCCTTAGCGTAGTAATCCGCACCGGCATACTTGGCCAGGTCAGGCGTAAGCACTGCCCCTCCTACGATGACCTTCACATCAGGGCATGAAGCCTTGAGCTTCTCTATCGTCTCCTTCATGCTTGCAACCGTCGTGGTCATCAGTGCGCTCAACCCCACAACAGGAACGCTCCTGCTCTCCACAGCCTCGACTATTTTTTCCGGCGGAACGTCCCTGCCCAAGTCGATAACGTCAAAGTTGTAGTTCTCGAAGATAGTGCGTACTATGTTCTTGCCGATGTCGTGAACATCCCCGTACACCGTCGCAAGCACAACCGGCCCCTTCGCCTTGCCCTGAGCTTCTCCCTTCTCCATAGCTTCAGACAGAACGCCGAACGCAGACTTGGCCGCCTCTGCAGACTTTATTAGCTGAGGGAGAAAGACTTTCCCCGATTCGTAATCCTTGCCCACAGAATCAAGTGCAGGGACAATGTTACGCTCGATTATCTCGAGGGGCTTGCTGGCTTTCAGGAGCTCGCGAGTGAGGGCAGCGGCTTCGTCCTTTAGGCCTCGCGCAATCGCAGACTCCAGCGTGGATTCTGGTTTCACTTCCTGAGAGGCGGAAGTTTTCGCTGCTGCGGGGGATGCTGTACCTGCTGGGTGCTTCTCGCAGTAGGCTATGTAGTCCTGCATGTCCTCTTCACCGCCCGTAAGTAACCTCCACGCGTGAAGCGTCTCCTGAAGATCATTGTCCGACGGGTTGATTATCGCGCTGTCGAGCCCGGCCATCATTGCGGCAGTCATCATCGTTCTGTTCACGAGAGGACGGCGCGGCAAGCCGAATGATACATTGCTCAAACCCAGAACCGTGCACACGCCGAGTTCTTCCTTGACGAGACGGATTGCCCTCAATGTCTCGGGCACAAGTTTTTGCTGTGCGCTTGCTGTAAGAGTCAGGCAGTCTATCAGCACGTTCCGGCGCGGAATGCCCAGCCTCTCCGCTTCCTCGACGATTCGCCGTGCAATCGCTAACCGTTCCTCCGCTGTCTCGGGGATTCCATTTTCGTCGAGCGTCAGGCCAAGAACACACGCACCGTACTTCTTCGCGACAGGCAGAACGTGCGCGAGGCTCTCGGGCTTGCCGTTCACGGAGTTGAGGAGGGGCTTGCCGTTGTAGACACGGGCGGCGGCCTCTAAGGCCTCGAAGCTCGAGCTGTCTATCTGTACCGGCAGGTCAACGATGCCCTGAATCTCAACAAGCGAGCTCGTCAGCACGGAGGCTTCATCGATGTCGGGAAGGCCGGTGTTGAGGTCGAGGATGTCTGCTCCCTGCTCCTGCTGCTTCACCGCCTCACGGAGAAGATACTCTGTGTCTCCCTCGCGCAGTGCCTTCTGCAGCATCTTTTTGCCCGTCGGGTTCAGCCTCTCGCCGATAACCACAAACTTTTTCCCGAACGTTACTGCCTTTGACGCAGAACACACAACGGTAGAATCCTTCACGGTGCGCTTCATTGCTTCTTTGCCGACGGCCTGCTTCATCAGCTTGATGTGTTCAGGCGTTGTGCCGCAGCAGCCCCCGAGAATGTTCACTCCAAGAGCCGCGAACTCTTTTGCGACGCGCGCGAACTCTTCAGGCGTAACGTCATAGTGTGAAACACCGTCCCGCATCACCGGAAGCCCGGCGTTGGGCTGAACCATCACGGGAACGTGAGACAGCTCGCACACCCTGCGCACAATAGGCAGCAGCTGTGCCGGGCCAAGTGAGCAGTTCACGCCGAGCGCACTTACCCCCAAGCCCTCAAGCGTGTACACCATCGACTCAATGCTCGTGCCGAAAAACGTTTTGCCCGAAGCCTCGAAGCTCATCGTCGCGAACACAGGGACGTTCTCGGAGGCGTTCTCCAGTGCCGCAAGGACAGCAGCTTTGAGCTCGTAGAGATCCGTGAAGGTCTCAAGCAGAATCGCGTCGCACCGTCCCTGTCCGGCAATCACCATCTCGGCAACGGCATCGTAGACCTCGCTGAACGAAGCATCCCCCAGCGGAGACATTACGCGCCCCGTAGGGCCGATGTCCAGCGCAACGAACGCGTACCTTCCCGCCGCCTCGTCAGCCAAAGTCAGCCCGCGCTGTACAACTTCCTGAACGCTCAGCCCGGACTTGGCCAGCTTATACCTATTCGCCCCGAAAGTGTTTGCGGTGATGAAGTCTGCTCCTGCGTCCCGGTATTCCGCGTGAATGTCCATTATCATGTGGGGGTTGGTGAGGTTCAGGGACTCGGGAACTTCACGGAGCTTCAGCCCGCGTGATTGAAGCATTGTGCCCATCGCCCCGTCAAAGAAGTATATTTTCTCTGGATTAACCGTAACCATCGTCATTATTCCTCCTTAACCTATAAGCATACACACCAAAGGTATCGTAACTATGCACATGACGTTCTGAATGAACATGATTTTAGCCGCGAATGCCATGTTGCCGTTGTACATCTCGCACAGCACAGGCGTAACGCTCGCGGCAGGCATTGCCATGATGAGGATGAAGACCGCCCCTACCATCGGATTGCTCCCCAGCGGAATCACCCTCAGCAGAAGGCAGATTATCACCGGGTACACCAGAAGCCGCATCGCCGCAGACAGCCACGCGTATTTGTCCGTGAGCACTTCGAGCCCATGACTGCGGGCAAGTGCCATACCTATAATTACCATCGAGAGAGGAGTCGTGATGTTCGAGATGTAGTTTATCGGCGCGGCAATCATCTCAGGCAGCTTTATCTGTCCGAAGTAGAATATCAGGCTCAGCACAAGAGCAACATTTATCCCGCTGAAGAGTATTCCCTTGATGTCCATCTTCCCGCCCTCATGGGAAGGATTGTCGCGGCTTATCTCTATTGCTCCGATAGTGTAGGCTGTGAGGTTGAACGTGATGTTGAGCATGACCGACAACGCAAGGCCTTCCGCACCGAGAAGTGCCAGCGCAATCGGGAAGCCCATGAACCCGCAGTTGTTGTACGCGCAGGTGAACGCCCACACTCCACGCGAGCCCTCAGGAACTCCGAGCGGCCCGGCCAAGATGCGCGAGACGTAGAGCATAGCGGGATAAGCGACCATTCCGGCGGCGATGATTATCATGCTGTCGTGAATGAACGACGGGTCATAGTCCTTCTGCACAAGAGAGATGAAGATAGTGCACGGCAGAGTGATTTTCAGGAGGAAGGCCGAGAACACAGCTGATGCTTCGAGCTTCAAGACTCCTGACTTAACAGCAAGATAACCGACAGCAATAATGACGAACAAGCTGACGAGGTTCGACATCACTACAAAAAAGTCCAAGTTCATGTACAATCTCTCCCATCGGTAAATTTTCAGGATTGTAACACAAAGGAGAGAGCGTTAATGAGGATACTTACCCCTGACTTTCTTGAGGCCTCGTTCTTCATGAAGGAAGAACCCCTCGACGGTATTGATGACCTCCCGCGCGTTTCCCCGCATCAGGTTCACGGCTCGGAGATACTCCGCGTGAATGATGACAACTTCGCGGGACTGTGCCTCCCGGAACGCCCGAACGCTGACGGCATCCTCCTCACGACGACGAAGGCTTCTGCTTCGCTGAGGTTCGCTGACTGCGCGCCGGTTATGCTCTGGGGCAAGGAATGGGTGATGATTCTGCACTCCGGCTACAAGGGCACTGCGCTGAACATCTCGGGCAGAGGCTTGGAGCTTGCGGGCGGAGAGGCGTTAGGTGCGTGGGTTGGGCCGTGCATCGGCAGGGAACACTACTGCAGGGACATTGACGACGAATGGACACAGAAGGGACTGCACAGCTTCCACCCGGAGAACCTCGAGGAACGGGACGGAAAGATATTCTTTGACTTGGCCGGAGAGATTCACGCACAGCTTCTTGAAGGAGGGGTGAGGGAGGAGAATATCACCTTGTCTGGCATCGACACATTTACGGATGACAGGTGCTGTTCCTACAGGCGCGGTAACATTAATGACAGAATGACCCTCTGCGTGAAACTAATTGACAATGCGATGAACACGCGGTTATAATTACCCCATCTTTTCACACATACAGCTTGATGATGATTTTGTGGAGACGTGGCCGAGTGGTCGAAGGCGGTTGACTCGAAATCAACTGAGCGGCTTGCCGTTCCTAGAGTTCGAATCTCTACGTCTCCGCCATTTTTTTTATGCAGAAGGCAGGTATTTGTATACGTCATGAAAATTCTCGTAATCAACTGCGGCAGTTCCTCCCTCAAGTATCAGTTATTCGACATGGAAGACGAGTCAGTCTCCGCAAAGGGTCTCGTTGACCGCATAGGCATCGACGGCTCAAACCTCGTCCACCGCAAGACCGGCGCAGACCCCTTCAAGGTCGAGACACCCATCAAGGATCACAAAGTCGCCATGCAGTTAGTGCTTGAAGCACTGCTCGACAAGGATCACGGAGTCCTGAAGTCCCTCGACGAGATCGGAGCGGCAGGACACCGCATAGTCTCCGGCGGCGACCTCTACAAGGAGTCAGTCCTCGTTGACGACAAGGTCATGGATGGCCTCCGTCAGTGCATTCCTCTTGCTCCCCTGCACAATCCCGGCCACATCATGGGCATCGAGGCAATACAGCACGCGCTCCCGAAGCTCCCGAACGTCGTAGTGTTCGACACAGCATTTCACCAGACGATGCCGGATTACGCGTACATGTACGGCCTTCCTTGGGAGTTCTACGAGACCCACAGGGTACGCCGCTACGGTGCGCACGGAACAAGCCATCACTTCGTGGCTCTGAGGACTGCGGAGATTCTCGGCAAGCCCATAGAGTCCCTCAAGATGATTACCTGCCATCTCGGCAACGGAAGCTCAATCACCGCCGTAAAGCACGGAAAGTGTATTGACACGTCGATGGGTCTTACGCCTCTTGCGGGTGTCCTCATGGGGACGCGTACCGGCGACATGGATCCTGCGTGCGTACCGTTCGTGCAGAACATCACCAAGTACACCGCCGACGAGATGAACAACTTCATGAACAAAAAGAGCGGACTTCTCGGGATTTCCGGCGTGAGCAGCGACCTTAGGGATGTTGAGGCGGCCGCAGAGCAGGGCAATGACCGCGCACGTCTGGCCATCGACATGCTCGAGTACGGAATTGCGAAGTACATCGGAGCTTACACCGTCGCAATGGGCGGGCTTGATGTTATCGTCTTCACGGCGGGCATCGGCGAGAACAGCGCGTCAACACGCGAGGCAGTCTGCAAGAAGCTCGAGTTCATGGGCGTGAAGGTTGACCCCGCAAAGAACAACATTCGCGGCAAAGAAGCCATCGTCAGCACGGACGACTCAAAAGTTCTCGTTATGGTTGTCCCGACGAACGAAGAGCTTATGATTGCGCGCGAGACAAAGAGGATAGCTGTTGCCTAGCATATTTCGCGACGGACAGAAAGCCTTAATCACTCTTCCCCCGCGAAACGACACCGAGACGGAAATTTCCGCTTCATGGGACTTCAAGGGGGGAAGCCTTAAATTCGAGGGACAGGAGTTCGTCTTTCCAGAGGGCTTTCACGCTGAGGTAAGAGCAGAGTGGATCGAGACTGAAGCCCTGCTCTTGGCCGGACTGAGCGTGAATGCAGTGGTTGAGGCGGAGTGTGCCCGGTGTCTCAAGCCCGTAAGTCTTGAAATATCGGGGGAATTAATGTATCTTTATTGTTCGCATGATCCCGAAGCAATTGATGATGACGAGTATATGCCCGTAGAAGTTAAACATTTCGGGCGCGTTCTCGACGTTATGCCGCAGATACAGGAGAGCATCTACACACTGATTCCGACGAAGGTATTGTGCCGTTCTGACTGCAAGGGGTTGTGTCCCAACTGCGGTGCTGACCTCAATGAAGGGGAATGTTCGTGCGGCAAGGAAGACATTGACCCGAGACTTTGGGCACTGCGTAATTTTACTACGGAGGATTAATCAATCATGGCAACACCGAAGAGAAAAGTATCTCACGCCAGAACTTCACAGAGGAAAGCACACTGGCTCGGAGCACTGAGCGCACCAGAGACGATGACGTGCCCCCACTGCGGAGAAGTAACGCTTGTGCACCACGCGTGCCCCAGCTGCGGGTATTACCGCGACAGGCAGGTAGTGAAGGTAAAAGCCGACGAAGCCGCAAGCTGAGTTCTGGCACAAAGAAGATTACGGAAGCCGGAGGTATGTATATGTGCATGTCTCCGGCTTTGTGATAACAGGTAAGATATTATGAGCGAAGAAAGATTCTATTTCCAGTCCGAAGCCGCCGAGATGCTGAACATGATGATAAACTCGGTGTACTCGAACAAGGACATTTTCCTGCGCGAGCTTGTCTCGAACGCTTCCGACGCACTGGACAAGAGAAGGATAGAGTGCCTCAAAGACTCCGAGCTGGCGGAGAACGAGAACCCAGCCATAAAGATTTCCGCCGACCACGACAAGAAGACCCTGACAGTCAGCGACAACGGAATAGGCATGACGCGCGACGAACTCATCCAGTACTTGGGGACGATCGCGAAGTCCGGCACTAGGGACTTCCTGAAGGCCGCGAAGGAAAGCAGCACACAGAGCGAGCTTATCGGGCAGTTCGGCGTGGGGTTCTACTCCGTGTTCATGGTTGCGGACAAGGTCGAGGTAATCACCCGCAAACTCGGCACGCAGGAGACGTTCAGGTTCGAGTCCGGCGGCGACGGTTCGTACACGATTGCTGACGCTGAACAGCGCGAAGAGTGTGGGACGACTGTAACGCTTCATCTCCGTGAAGGGGCGGATAAGGACTACTCCGACGAGTGGACGATACGCGGGATAATCGCGAAGTACTCTGACTTCATCTCGTGGCCGATAGAGTTCAAGGGCGAGACGGTAAACTCACGCAAAGCAATCTGGCAGAGGCCGGACAGCGAGATAACGGAGGAAGAGTACAGCGAGTTCTACAAGCACCTGACCCACGACTGGCAGGAGCCTCTGATGCACATAAAGATTAACGCGGAAGGCTCTACGAACTTCAAGGGGCTGCTGTTTGTACCTGGCGAAGCACCGTTTGACCTGTTCATGAACCCTGAAGCCGGAGGAGTCAGCCTCTACATCAACAGGGTGTTCATCATGAACGACTGCAAGGAACTGATAGCCCCCTACATGAGGTTCATCAGGGGAGTTGTGGACAGCGAGGACTTGCCGCTGAACATCTCGCGGGAAATTCTGCAGGATGACCCGATAATCAGGGTGATTCGCCGGAGCACGCAGAGGAAGATATTTGCGGAGCTCAAGAAGTTATTAGCGTCTGACAGGGAGAAGTACATAAAGTTCTGGGTTGCGTTCGGGAGAGTCTTCAAGGAAGGCGTTGTGAATGACAGCGAGCACGCTAAGAGCATCCTCGAGCTTGCGCTGTTCCGTACGACGAATGATGACGGGTGGACGACGCTAGCTGAGTACGAGTCGCGGATGAAGCCGGAGCAGGAGGGCATCTACTGCCTTGCGGGGCGGGACAACCTTTCAGCACTGAGAGCCTCGCCGAAACTCGAACAGTTCAGGGCGAAGGGTTATGAAGTGCTGCTGATGACAGACCCTGTTGATGACGTGATACTTGCTGAGTCGGCGTTCATTCTGCCTGAGGACATGAAGAAGCTCGTCAACATCGCGAGTGATTCTGTGAGCCTGCTGACTGAGGACGAGAAGAAGGCGGCGGCCGAGAAGCTGAAGGAGCTCGAGGCGGAGTTTGAGCCTGTGAGGACGAAGGCGATGGAGATTTTCGGGGACAGGCTGGAGACGGTGAGGCCTTCACTGACGCTGACGAACTCTCCTGCGTGCCTGCGTGATGCGCCGGGCGGAATTTCGCTGAGGATGGAGAACATGCTTCGTTCTGCGGGACAGACACCTCCTCCGCAGAAGAGAGTGCTTGAGCTCAACATGTCGCACCCTGCCGTGAAGAAGCTGCTGATGCTTGACGGCGAGAAGATGGGTGATGTTCTGCGCGTGCTATACGACGAGGCGTTGCTCCTTGAAGGGGTTGTGCCGGATGATGCCGCAGGTTTCGTGAAGCGCGTTGACGAGTTCATGACGCTTGCGCTGGGGGACAGGTAGGCGATGCCGTTCTTACGTGCCGCACTGATCAGGAAGAAGGCTAGGCCGGAAGCAGAGGAACAAGAGCAGGAGACTCTGCTGCCGCCTGTTATTGTTGTTGCGGAAGAACCGAAGCCTGAACCTGAGCCGGTTATTGAGGAAGTGCCTGTACCGTCAGAAGTTGAGCCAGTGCCAATGCAGGAAGCAGAATCAGCGGAGGCAGAACACGTACCAGCGCAGACGCAAGAACCCGAGCCAGCGGAAACAGAACAAGAGCCTGTGCAGACGGGAGAAACAGAAGCGGTGCAGGAGAGAGAAGCAGAACATGTTGCTGAGCCGGTCATTGAGGAAGTGCCCGAGCTCGAACCTGTAACAGATACTCATGAAGACGAACCGCCGCAAGAACCTGAACAGCCCGGACAGCCAGAACAGCCAGAAGCAGAAGAAGAGCCGACTGAAGTCGATAGCGGACAGACTGAAGAAACGCCTGAAGCCGTAGAAGAACCTCTGCCCGAACCCTCAAAGGATTACAGCGGCTCACAGCTCAACTACGATTTCACGTCGGGCGAAAGGTACGTTGACTCGGTGTCCACAAAAACAGAGTTCGACAAGATGCTTGACGAGCTCGCGGCAATAAGCGCAGACCTCCTCGCTCATGAGGTAGAGAAGTTCGCGCTGAAGTTCACGGGAAAGTTTCAGGGAGACACCGACAAGGCGGAAGCAGACGCGAAGAAGTTTGAAGCCTTCTTGGGCGGGTACATCACCAACGCCGCAATGACCCTCTACGACAACGGCTACAGGGACGCGGCGATAAAACGTCTCGAGCAGGCCAGGAGCATACTCGAAGCCAGACGCAAGCTCGAGGAAGAGACAGAGGCCATAAGTTCGCGCGTTGAGGAGAATAATGATGCCGTAGATTTGTCGGACATTCTCGGCCTCATGGGAGACTGAGCCCATGACGAACACTCTATGACAGCTTCCCGGCGTGGGGGAGGCTGTTTTTTTTGCCCGTCAACCTGATATAATCTCTGCATCAATTCCCCAACACATACACAATTCACACAAGGAGGCATCATCAATGACTGCTATACCTACCATTAAGCGCATGGATGTTTATCCTGTCGCGGGCCATGACTGCATGGAGCTCAACCTCAGCGGAGCACACGCACCGTTCTTCACGAGGAACATCGTTATTCTCGAGGACTCGTCAGGGAATCTCGGCTGCGGAGAAGTTCCCGGCGGGCAGAAGATCACGAAGGCACTCGAGGACATCAAGCACCTCGTTGTGGGGACGCGCATAGCCGACTACAAGAACACGCTGAACCAGATCCGCAAGTGGCTCGACGCGAACATTAAGGACGACGTGAGAGGACTTCAGACGTTCGACCTGCGGACGGGCGTTCACGTAGTTACTGCGGTTGAAGCACCCCTGCTTGACCTCATGGGCAAATTCCTCGATGTACCTGCGGCGGCGTTAATGGGCGACGGCGTACAGAGAGAGCGCGTGAGATTCCTGAGCTACCTATTCTTCATCGGCGACAGGAAGAAAACAGACCTTCCCTACGAGGAAGAGCCCGACTCACCGTGCGACTGGTACAGGCTCCGCCACGAGGAAGCATTAACCCCTGAAGCTATCGTGGCTCTGGCGAAGGCTACGCACGAGAAGTACGGCTTCGAAGACTTCAAGCTTAAGGGAGGAGTTCTCGCACCGCGCGAGGAGCTTAAAGCAGTTCAGGCCATAAAGAAGGCGTTTCCGAATGCGCGCGTTGACCTTGACCCCAACGGATGCTGGAGCCTCAAGGAAGCACTCGAGATTGCCCCAGAGCTCAAGGAGTGCCTCGCGTACTGTGAAGACCCCGTAGGAGCTGAGGGAGGATTCAGCGGGCGCGAAGTAATGTCGGAGTTCAGGAAGGCCGCAATGATGCCGACAGCCACGAACATGATCAACACGGACTGGCGGCAGATGTGCCACGCGCTGACTCTTCAGGCGGTAGACATTCCTCTTGCTGACCCGCACTTCTGGACGATGAACGGCAGCGTTAGGGTCGGGCAGCTTTGCGCGGACTTCGGGCTGATGTGGGGATGCCACAGCAACAACCATTTCGACATTTCGCTGGCAATGGTGGTTCAGTGTGCGGCGGCGATACCCGGAAGGATGAACGGCATCGACACGCACTGGATCTGGCAGGAAGGGCGCGAGAGGCTGACGGTTGAACCCCAGCAGATAGTCGGGGGATGCATTGACCTGCCGAAGAAGCCGGGGCTGGGCGTTGAGGTTGACATGGAGCAGATAAAGAAGGCTAATGCTCTGTACTTTGAGCACGGGCTTGGGGCGCGTGATGACGCAATCGGAATGCAGTACCTTATTCCGGGCTGGAAGTTCGACAACAAGAAGCCGTGCCTTGTGAGGTAACGGAAGACTGTGAAGGTTTCCCCTGTCAGCAACGGCGGGGGAAATTTTTTGAGGAGGAGACACAATGACGAGCAACAAAGCCCTTCACGCGGCATCCTTAGCCCAGCAGGATGAGTTCTACACGCAGTACACCGACGTTCAGGAGGAGCTCGGCCACTACTGGGAACACTTTCGGGGCGCAAAGATTCTGTGCAACTGCGATGACCCATTCGAGAGCAGCTTCTTCAGGTATCTCGCGCTTCAGTTCTCGTATCTTGGCATCAGGAAGCTCACGGCAACCTGTTACGCGGGAAGCCCCATCGCCCAGCAA